>JBAUXH010000184.1:0-8174 GCA_049584155.1 Solirubrobacteraceae bacterium | reverse complement strand
CTGCGGCGTACTCCGCGAACGAGTCCGCGTAAAGGGCCTGGGGCCCATCGCAGACGGCCTCGTCGGGGTTGGGGTGCACCTCGACGATGATGCCGTCGGCCCCGGCGGCAGCCGCGGCGAGCGACAGCGGCAGCACGAGGTCGCGCCGGCCCGCGGCGTGGCTGGGATCGACGATCACCGGCAGGTGCGACAGTTCCTTGAGCACCGGCACGGCCATCAGGTCCAGGGTGAACCGGTAGGCGGTCTCGAACGTGCGGATGCCGCGCTCGCAGAGCATCACGTTGGGGTTGCCTTCCTTGAGAATGTACTCGGCCGCCATCAATAGCTCGTCGAGCGTCGAGGACAGCCCCCGCTTCAGTAGCGCGGGTCGGCCGGAGCGCCCGATCTCGGCCAGCAGCGGGTAGTTCTGCATATTGCGCGCGCCGATCTGGATCACGTCCGCAACCTCCAGCACCGCGTCGAGATCGCGCATGTCCATCAGCTCGGTGACGATCGGCAATCCCGTCTCGACCTTCGCCTCGGCGAGCAACCGCAACCCCTCTAGGCCCAGACCCTGGAATGCGTACGGCGAGGTACGCGGCTTGTAGGCGCCTCCGCGCAGCAACGATGCGCCGGCGTCGCGCACCACGCGTGCGGTCTGCAGTGTCTGCTCGCGCGACTCGACCGTGCAAGGGCCCGCGATCAACGAGAAGTGCTCGCCGCCGATCTTGCGTCCTTCGATGTCGAGCACCGTCCGCTCGCCGTGGGTTATCTGCGAGGAGGCCAGCTTGTAGGGCTTGAGGATCGGCACGACCCGGTCGACCCCCGGCTGTCCCTCCAATCCGAGGCTTTCGACGTTCGCGTCCTGCTCGACGTCGCCGATCGCCCCGATGACGGTCACGCGCGCGCCCGTGCTGCGATGGGCGAGCGCCCCGGCTCGCTCTATTTTCTCGACGACCGCGTCGACCTCCTCAGGGGTCGCGGTCTCCTTCATGACGATCATCATCGACTCATCCTTTCACTTACGCCTGGAGTTATACGCACCGGCCGTGTGAGGGTGACGTTGTGCACGCCGTATGAGGCGCTCAGTCCGGAACATCGGACCCAAGTGCGGCCGCTTGCGCCCGCTCTCACATGCGGGTCAGGGCCGAAGCGCCTAGATAAATCGCCAGGCGTAATAGGCGTAGGACGACGACCACGCGGTGAGGGCGCTGGATGTGCAACCGGATGTACGAACCGTCATGGTCATAGGTCGTCTGCGTTCTTTGTAGCAGACCGGCATGTTTCCGTCCAGCGATAAGCGACTCCGCCCGTGACCGCAGAGCGCCTTCGCGCCCGCGCAATCTATAGGACCTCGCTCAGCGCCGACAGGAACCGCGCGTTCTCCTGCGGCGTGCCATACGTGACCCGCAGCGCGGGCGTCTCGCTGCCTAGCGCGCTACCGCCGCGCACGAGCACGCCGCGGTCCTCCAGCCCGCGCATGACCTCGCCCTCATCGCGCTCGCCTAGGTCGATCCAACAGAAGTTCGCCTGCGAGTCGGCTACCCCCAGGCCGAGGGCACCCAGGCCCTCACCGACGGAGATGCGCTCTGCGACGGTGTGAGTGACTCGCTCGAGCACGGCGTCCTGATGGGCCAGTGACTCGACCGCGGCGGCCTGGGCGAGCGCGTTGCAGAAGAACGGCTGGCGCACCTGGTCTACCGCCCGCGGCAAGGCCTCGGAGCCGCACAGTGCGAACCCGACGCGCAGACCGCACAGGCCATACACCTTCGAGAACGTCCGCAGCAGCACAAGGTTGGGATGATTTCCCAGCAGCTCGATCGAGGCGTCGGGATCACCGAGCAGGTTGAACTCGCAATAGGCCTCATCCACGATCACGCACACGTGCGATGGCACCTCGGCTATGAACGCGGCGATGTCATCCGGCGGGAGCGCGGTGGAGGTCGGATTGTTCGGGTTGCACACGATCAAAAGTCGTGTCGCGACGGTGATCTCCGCCAGCATCGCCTGCAGGTCGTGACCTCCGGCGGAGTCGAGCGGGACGGTGACCGCGCGCGCGCCCGACGCGGCGGACAGGTGCGGATAGACCGAGAACGACGGCCACGCGTGCACGATCTCCGCGCCCGGCTCCAATAGCGCCTCGCCGGCCGCGAGCAGGATGTCGCACGAGCCGTTGCCGATCGCGATCTGAGACACCGGTACTTCGTAGCGATCGGAGAGGCGCTCGCGCAGGATCGAGTTGGACGGGTCGGGATAGCGATTCAGCGAGGACAGCGCATGCTCGATCGCCTCGCGCACCGCCGGCAGGGGCGGATGCGGCGACTCGTTGCTCGCCAGTCGCACCATCGGCGCCTGCTCGGCGTAGCCGCCGGCAGCGGGATAGGACGGGATACGACGGATGCGCTCGGCGAACTCGATGCTCATGGTCGGCTCATTGTGACGAAACCCGTCGCCGATCCACGCGATCGGTCCGATCGGCTGAGTCGACGACCTACTGGGCGGACTGTAAATCGGCGCGCAACTCGGCCGCATCGCCGAGATATACGTGCCGGGATTCGTGGTCGTCCTGTGCGTGATAGTGGATCAGGACCCTGATCACGCGCGGCATCGCCCGCGGCACGGGTATCTCGCGCGCGCACAGCAGCGGCACCCGCTCGAACCCAAGCGCCCGCGCGGCGACAGCCGGGAACTCGGCGTTGAGGTCGTTGGTGGCCGTGAAGATGCAGCTGACGACGTGTTCGGGCGTGAGCGCGTTGCGCTCCATGATCGCGCCCATCAACTCGGTCGTGGCGTCCAGGATCTCCTGGGCATCGTTCCGCGGAACGCTCGTGGCGCCGCGCAGGGCGAACAGTCGCATGGCGGCGATTGTGTCAGAGCGCGCGCAGACGCTCGATCTCCACCTCACTCAACCGGCGATGCGCACCCGGCGCAAGATCGCCTAGACGCAGTGAACCGAACCCGATGCGCTCGAGCGCGAGCACGGGATGACCGACGGCCTCGCACATCCGCCGCACCTGTCGGTTGCGGCCCTCGTGGATCGTCAGCTCGATCAGATCCGGCTTGACCCGGCGCGCCCGGGCGGGGGCGGTGCGGCCGTCGTCCAGCTCGACACCGTCGCGCAGCGCCCGCAGCGCGCCCTCCCCCACGCGCCCGCCGCCGAGGCGCGTCATATAAGTCTTTGGCACCTCATAGCGCGGGTGTGTCAGCCGGTTGGCGAGCTCGCCGTCGTTGGTGAGTAGGATCAACCCGCTGCTGTCCGCGTCGAGTCGCCCGACGGGATACAGACGCAGTCCCCCCGCGGGCACAAGCTCGACGACCGTCGGGCGCGCATGCGTGTCGCGCGCCGTGGAGAGGACGCCGAGCGGCTTGTTCAGCGCGTACACGACCCGTGGCTCGGCGCCCGCTACCGCCTTGCCGTCGACCTCGACGCGATCGCCCTGCGCGACGTCTCGCGCGGGGTCGGTCACGACCTTCCCGTCCACCGCCACGCGCCCTTCGACGATCATCGCCTCGGCAGCGCGCCGCGAGGCGATGCCGGCGTGGGCGAGGTGCTTCGCCAGGCGCATCAGCTCCGGCGGTCCTACTCCGGCGTGGGTCCGCCCCCGGCGCTACGGGCCTCCCCAGCGCGGAGCAGTCGATCGCGCAGCTCCGCCTGCTCCTCAGGGGTGGGATCCCAGCGCGCCACGTCAGGCAGCTCCACCAGGGAGCGCAGCCCGAATAGCTTCAAAAAAAGCGTGCTCGTGCGGTAGGTGACGGCGCCGAACTGCGAGCGTCCGGCCTCCTCGATCAGACCGCGCTCCAGTAGCGTGGTCGCGGCCGAGTCGGCACTGACGCCGCGGATGCGAGTGATCTCCGGGCGCGACACCGGCTGCAGGTAGGCGACGATCGCCAACGTCTCGGCCTGCGCGGGAGTGAGCGTGCCCGTGCGCGGACGACTGAACAGGCGCCTGGCGGCGTCCTCGGTCGCGGGGTCGGTCGCGAACGTGTACCCGCCGGCGAGCTCTCGCAGCGCGATCCCGCGGGTGCCGGGCATATACCGTCCGGACAGCACCCCCAACGCCGCTTGGGTATCGGGCTCGCTGGCTTGGGCCGCTTCGGCCAACTCGGTCACGCTCAGCGGGTCGGACGAGAGGAACAGCAGCGCCTCGATCGTGCTCGCTAGCTGATTGTCCGTCTTCTCGCCCGCCGGGTCGGGGTGCACGTGAATCATCCCCTCATCGTCGGCGCTCGCCGTGGGCGCCCCCTGAGCGATGACGTCCGTCTCCGCGTCCATGACGCCTATCCTGCCACGGCCGCAACCGGCGTGGCGGGCTGGGCGCCGACGGCCTCGATCGCGATCTCGCCGAAGCTCTCAGGCTGGCGCCAGTCGACCTCGCCGCGCTTGTATAGCTCCAGCAGTGCGAACAGCGTGACCGCGACCGTCATGCGATCGGCCCCGCCGACGGCCTCGTCGAAGCTGAACGTTCCCCGGCGCAGTAGTCCGCGCAGGTGGGCCAATCGCTCTGCGACCGTCACCCGTGCCGTACCGATGTGACGCAGGCTGATCGTCGGGGGCATACTCAGCAGCCGTCCGATCGCCTCGCCCAGGACCTCCGGATTCTGTGAGCCCTCCTCGGGTGCCAGCTCGGTGCGACGCAGGTGTGCAGGCGCAGGAGCTTCGCGGAAGCGTACGCCGTGCTCGTGGCTGAGCAACTCACGGAGGTGGCCCGCGGCGGAGCGGTAGCGACGCGCGTCGAGCATCCGCGCGAGCAGCTCCTCCGCCGCCTCCTCGGGCTCCATGTCCAGCAGCTCGTTCTCGTCCTCGCTGGCGAGCATCAGCTTGGACTTGAGCTCCAGCAGCGCCGCGATCAGCACGATGAACTCCGTCGCCGTCTCGAGGTCGAGCTCGCCGCGGGACTCGAGGTGATCCAGATAGGAGAGCACGACGTCGGCCAGCGCCAGCTCGAGCAGGTCGATCTCCTCGCGCAACACCAGCGTCAACAGCAGGTCGAACGGTCCGCTGAACACGTCCAGATCGAGGTCGAGCGTCGCGATGGCGGTCATCTAGCGCGGGCCTCCTTCCGGTCGGCCCTGTCGATGGTGTCGGGCGAGGACCAGCCGCCCTTTAACCGTATGCGCACCCTCAGCACTCATACTCCCACCGTACCGATCAGTCCCGACGAGGCGCGCCCACGCCCATCCGCTCGCGTACCTGTGCGAGCGTGCCGGCGGCGATCTCCCGCGCGCGCCCCGCTCCGTCCGCGAGCACCGCCTCCAGGGCATCCTCCTCGGCGCGCAGGTCGGTGTAGCGCTCGCGCACCGGCGCGAGATAGGCGACCGTCGCCTCCGCCACCGCCGCCTTCAGGTCTCCATACCCGCGGGCATCCGCCATTTCCGCTTCGACCGCCTCGGGCGTGGTAGCACACGCGACCGCCAGGATTTCGATCAGGTTCGACACTCCTGGCTTCTCGGGCGCCCGGCGGATCTCCGTGCCGGAATCGGTGACGGCGCTCTTGATCTTCTTTTCGATCGCGCGCGGCTCATCGAGCACGTACACCGTCCCCTGTTCGGAGCCGGCGGTCGTGGACATCTTGCGCGTGGGGTCCTGCAGGTCCATGATCCGCGCGCCGACGTCGGGGATGCGGTGCTCGGGCACGACCAGCACCTCCTCGCCATCGCCGAAGCGGACGTTGAAGCGTCGTGCGACGTCGCGCATCAGCTCCAGGTGCTCGCGCTGATCCTCGCCGACCGGGACCTCGTCCGCCCGGTAGGCGAGCACGTCGGCGGCCTGCAGCACGGGATACATCAGCAACCCCGCGCTCACCAGCTCGCGCTGGACCACGGACTTGTCGCGGAACTGGTGCATCCGCTGCAACCTCCCGAGCTCGGTCACGCTGCTGAGCAGCCAGCACAACTCGGAGTGCTCCAGCACGTCGCCCTGACGGAAGAGGATGCAGCGCTGCGGATCGAGGCCCGCGGCGAGCAGCAGTGCGGTGAGGTCGTACAGGCTTTCACGCAATCGCGCGGGCTCGTAGGAGACGGTGATCGCGTGCAGATCGACGATGCAGTACAGCGCCTCGCCGCGGTCCTGCCCGGCGACGTACTGGGCGATCGCGCCGATGTAGTTGCCCAGGTGCTTTGAGCCCGTGGGCTGGATGCCGGAGAAGATTCGCATCGTGACGGCCGACGCTACAGGGTCTGTCGAATCACCGGGCGCTTGGCGGCGGCGACCTCGTCCAGCCGCCGCACGGGGGTGGTGTAGGGCGCGTTCTGCGCCACCTCCGGCCCGTCGCTGGCGGCCTCGTGCAGGATCGCGGCGATCGCCGCGGCGAACGCGTCGAGTGTCTCGCGCGTCTCGGTCTCGGTCGGCTCGACCATCAGCGCCTCCTCGACGAGCAGCGGGAAGTACACGGTCGGGGGGTGAAATCCGAAGTCGAGCAGGCGCTTGGCGAGATCGAGCGTCTTCAGCTTCAGCTCGCGCTTCATCGGGCCGCCCGAGAGCACGAACTCGTGCATGCACAGCTCCCCGTAGGCGAGCGGCAGGTGCTCGGCGACGTGTGGGTGGGCATTCCGATCTTGCAGGCGCGCGAGCAGGTAGTTGGCGTTCAGCACGGCCGTCTCCGAGGCGTCCTTCAGCCCGTCGGCGCCGAGCGAGCGGATGTAGGCGTAGGCGCGCACGAAACATCCGTAGTTGCCATGAAACCCGCGCAACCGCCCGATCGTGCGCGAGCCCGGGCCCTCTCCCTCCGCGCCGAAGTCGAGATCGAACACGGGCGCCGCCGGCGCCGTGCCGTTGCTCTGCCCGGGCTCGCGCCGGACAACGATCGGGGTGGGCAGGAACGGGGCGATCCGCTCGCTCACGGCGATCGGTCCCGACCCCGGGCCGCCGCCGCCGTGGGGCTGGGTGAAGGACTTGTGCAGGTTGAAGTGGACGATGTCGAACCCCATGTCGCCCGGGCGCGAGATGCCCATGACGGCGTTGAGGTTGGCGCCGTCGTAGTAGAGCGTCGCGCCAACCTCATGCACGATCTGCGCGATCGCCTCGATGTTCGGGTCGAACACGCCTAGCGTGTTCGGGTTGGTCAGCATCAGGCACGCCACCTCGCCGTCGGCGTGCGCGCGCAGATCGTCCAGGTCGATCCCGCCGTGGGCGTCGGTCGCGAGCTTGACGACGTCCAGTCCGGCCATCGTCACGGTCGCGGGGTTGGTGCCGTGCGAGGTGTCGGGCGTCAGCACCTTGTGGCGGTGTGTCTCGCCGCGGAACTCGTGATACGCACGCGTCAGCAGCAGCCCCGCGAGCTCACCGTGCGAGCCCGCCGAGGGCTGCAGCGAGACGTGCGGCAGGCCAGCGATCTCCGCGAGCGCTCCCTGCAGGCTCCACATCAGCTCCAGCGCGCCTTGAGCCCGCGCAGTGTCCTGCAAAGGGTGCAGTCGCGCGTGCCCGGGCAACGCGGCGGCGCGCTCGTGCAGGCGCGGATTGTGCTTCATCGTGCACGAGCCGAGCGGATAGAAGCCCGAGTCCAGGTCGAAGTTGCGCTTGGAGATGCCCACGTAGTGGCGCACGATCTCGGGCTCTGAGACCTCGGGCAGACGCGGCGCCTGCGCTCGGCGGTAGCGCGCAGGGAGCAACTGCTCGGGGTCGACCGCGGGCACGTCGAGCTGCGGGCACACGAACGCGCGACGCCCGGGAGCGCCCTTCTCGAAGATCGTGCGCGCGCGATCACGCTGCCGCGGAGTCTCCGTCGTCACCGTCCGAGGCGCGTCGTTCACAGTCATACCGCCACCGCCTGGCGCTCTGCCTCCACGGCCGCGCCAAGCACATCGGAGAGCCGGTCGATGTCCGCGCGCGAGCGTTGCTCGGTGATCGCGACGAGCAGGCCGCCACGATCGGACTCGCGCGCGGTAAGCGCGTGGACGTCCACGCCGGGGTTCACACCCGCGCGCGCGCAACGCGCCTTGACCGCGGCGACGTCCAGGTCGGCGTCGAGACGCACGGCGAGCTCGCGGATGACCGGCTGTGAGTGCAACGCCTCGACGCCCTCCAGCGCCGTGAGCACCTCGCGCGCGTAGTGGGTGCGCGCGAGCAACAGCTCGCCCAGCTCGACGATCCCGCGCCGCCCCAGCCACGCCAGGTAGACGACACCGGCGAGCGCGTTGAGCGCCTGTGAGGTGCAGATGTTCGAGGTCGCCTTCTCGCGGCGGATGTGCTGCTCGCG
>JBAUXH010000183.1:0-17854 GCA_049584155.1 Solirubrobacteraceae bacterium | reverse complement strand
GCGATCACCCGTCACCATGTCGTGCGCCTCGCCGGGGCGATGCTCGGATCGCGCGCCGATCGACTGCCGGCAGGGGCGCGGCGCAGGCTCTCGCTGGAGGGGCGCTCCTCGTTTCAGCCCCTGCATCTGAACACGGACACACGCGACTGATGGCAACCCCCAACCCGATCGACTTCCCCACCGCCGCCTCGCGGGCGGCCGGGCGCCTGGCGCGATGAGCCACGATCCGCTCCAGGGCCGCCCCGAAGGCGCCTTCGCGAACCTGCGCCGGCGCGTCTATCTGACCTACACGCACTTCGGCCTACGCACGATCCTGTGGCGGCTGATCACCTTCCCGCTGCGCTTCACCCCGTTGCACCGGCGCCTACGCCTGCGCACGCACGCGCGCGACCAGGAACGCCGCCGGGCCGCCACCTGGTATCGCGAGCACGGCACGCCCGTGGACGTCGTCATTCCCAGCTATCGCGACGCCGCCCACGTGCGCAAGCTCGTGCGCTCGATCCATCGCACCACCCCACGCGGGATGGCGCGAGTGATCGTCGCCGACGACGCGAGCGGCCCCGAGCACCTGGCCGACCTGCGCGCGATCGGTGGGATCGACGTGCTGGTCGAGTCCGAGCGCAACAGCGGCTTCGCCGCGAACGTCAACCGTGGCCTGCGCACCACCCTGCCCGAGCGCGACGTGGTCGTGCTCAACTCCGACGTCGAGGCGTCGCTGCCAGGATGGCTGGAGGGGTTGCAGTACGCCGCCTACCGTGACGACGACGTGGGGATCGTCGGCGCGCAACTGCTCTATCCCGACGGGCGCATCCAGTTCGGCGGCACCGTGCGCAACCGCGACGCGCCCGAGTGGTTCGACCACCGCTACCGCTTCAAGCCCGGCGACTGGGGACCGGCCGCGCAGACCAGCCCCGCGCTCGCGGTGACCGGCGCCTGCATGTACGTGCGCCGCGAGGTGATCGAACGCGTGGGCATGCTCGACGAGCGCTACCCGATGGCCTACGAGGACGTCGACTGGTGCCTGCGCGCGTGGCAGGCCGGCTATCGCGTGCGCTATTTCCCGATCGCCCGGCTCGTCCACCACGAGTCGGTCACGCGCGGCACCACGCAGGGCGAGCGCGAGCTCGAGTCCCAGCGCCTCTTCTGGGAGCGCTGGTCGGGCTTCTTCGATGATCGCGAGGTGCGCACTCCCGACGGGCGACTGCGGATCGTGTACGTGACCGAGGACACCGGCATCGGCGGCGGCCACCGCGACATCTTCGAGCACCTCTCGCGCCTGGCCGACCGCGGCCACGACGTGGCGCTCTACACGCTTGGCGATCTCCCGGACTGGTTTGAGCTGCGTGCCCCAGTGCATTCGTTCCCCGACTACGACGCGCTCGTGGCCGCGCTCGCCCCGCTGGATGCGATCAAGGTCGCGACCTGGTGGATGACCGCGCTGCCGGTGTTCCGCGCCAGCGTCGCGCGCGGCATCCCCGTGTATTTCGTGCAGGACATCGAGACCTCCTACTACCCCGACCACGAGCAGGCCCGTCATGCCGTGCTCGACTCCTACCGCCCGGAGTTCCGCTACATGACGATCTCCACCTGGAACCGCGAGCGGCTGCGCGAGCTGGGACTCGACGCCGAGTTGATCCCGCCCGGCATCGACCTCGACACGTTTCGCTCGAGACCCGAGGTCGCCCGCCGCGAGGACATGGTCCTCGCCCTCGGGCGCTCGAACCCGCTGAAGAACCTCCCGCTCACGCTCGACGCCTGGCGCGCGCTGGCCGAGCCCCGGCCCGAGCTGTGCCTGTTCGGCATCGAGCCCGAGCTCGCCTCAGACCCAGGTATGAGCTACGTGTGCGCGCCCGACGACGAGCAGGTGAACGAGCTCTTCTGCCAGGCAAGCGTATTCGTGCAGACCTCCACCCACGAGGGTTTCGCGCTGCCGCCCCTGGAGGCGATGGCCACCGGCGCCGCGGTCGTATGCACCGACGCCCACGGCAATCGCGACTTCTGCCGTGACGGCGTCAACTGCCTGATGCCCGAGCCCAACCCGCGCGCCGTCTCGGCCGCCCTGGCGCGGCTGCTGGGTGATCCCGAGCTGCGCGCGCGCCTCGGGCAGGCCGGTATCGAGACGGCCGCGGACTACGCCTGGGAGCGGCGCATCGACGCGCTCGAGGGGTTCTTCGCCAGGGTCGCCCGTTCGCGCAGCATGGCTCGGGGTGGGGAGTCTGCCCCGTAGTGCTGCACGCTATTGCACGTTACGTAACGTCTCGTGTATGATCGCAGTGTGGAGCGGTTGAACATCACGCTCGAGGACGCGCAGGCGGAGAAGCTCGCGCGCCTTGCCGATCGCATGCACATCCAGTCCGGGACGATCGCGCGCTCGCTGCTCTCCAGCGCGCTCGACGACGCCGACCCGGACGCGCGCAACGTCACGGAACTGCTGGACGGCATCCCCGGAGCGTACGAGCGCGCACAGCTGGGGCTAAGGCAAGCGCAGGCCGGGGAGACCGTCTCGCTGGACGAGTTGTAGTCCGTGGCTCGCGTCGAGCTCGCGCGCGTCGTCGTCGAAGACCTCGACACGCTCATCCGCACGCATAGCCTGCCCGCCGACACTCGTGCGCGGGTCGCGCGCTCGCTGCGTTCTCTGGAGCGTTTTCCCCTGATGGGACCGGCGCTGGGAGGACGCTGGGAGGGCTTTCGCTTGCTGCTCGGTCCGTGGCGGTGGCTGCTGCTCGTCTATGTGTTCGTCGAGTCCGAGGATCGGGTGGTGGTGGTCACGGTTCAGGATGGGCGGTCAGTCGAAGCTGTCAGCGCTGCCCGGCGATAGAACGCAAGAGTCAGACGCAATTTACGAGGCAGCTGCTACAGATCCTCGGCGATATGAGGGGCCTCGCGGTTGAAGTACCAGAAGCCGAGCACAAAGACGGCCGCGACCAGGGCCATCGGCTCCAGCAGGGCGGCCCAGCTGCCCATCACCTGCCCCGCGCTGAGCGTCGCGTGGTTGACCATCGCGTGACGGAACTGCTGGAAGATGGCGACTAGCGGGTTGAGCGTGTAGAGGTGGTAGAGGGCGTGGCCGAGCGAGCCGTGACTGAGGAGTTCCTTGCGTACGGCTTCCACCGGGATGATCACCGGCGAGGCATAGAACAGGATCTGGCTAAAGACGTCCCAGATTGGCTGGATGTCGCGGAAGCGCACGAACAGCGCCGAGAGCAGCATCGCCACCCCGGTCGTAAAGGTCACGAGCATCAAGAGGATCAGTGGCAGCTCCAGCCAGCTCAGCATCGGGCGCACGCCCGAGATCAAGGCGAAGGCCATCACCACGAGCAGGTTCAGGCCGAGGTTAAACGCCGCCAGCAGCACCACCGAGATGGGAATTGCAAGCCGCGGGAACTGGATCTTGCGGACGAGGGTCTCGCGATCCACGACGCTGCGTACCGATCCCGATGCCCCCTCGCTGAAGAAGGTGAAGAGCACGATCGAGCCCAGCAGTTGCACCCCATAGAACTTCCCCGCGGCCCCTTCTGCCTTGTTGACGTTCAGGATCACGACGAAGAACACGTACAGCACGCCGAACAACAGCAGCGGGCGCATCACCTGCCACACGTAGCCCAGCGCCGAGCCGAAGAACTTCAGTTTGAATTCGCTGCGCGCGATGTTGTAAGCGAGATGCCAGAAGCGCGACCAGCTGTCGTCCAGCGCCCGCGGTCCACGGATCGGTTGCCCCAACGACTCGGAGACGGCGGGCGAGCTCACCGACTGCTCCCCGCCGTCTGGATCTCGTCCTCTGGCGCCCGACCCCAGCGCGTGACCGCCGTCTCGACCGGGATCTCGACCATGCCGCCGCTGGAGGTCAGTCCGGAGACCACGAACGACAACCCGCCGGTGTAGCGGTCGATCACGTCGAGGCCCTCGCCGCGATGGGTGATCGTAAGAATCGGGTGATAGCGCCCGGGGGCGAGCATGTTGTGAAAAGAGAACGCGAAGCCGGCGCGCTCGCCCGCTTGAAAGCTCCCGGTCTGCTCGTGCTCCTTGGCGGTGGTGGCCACGACCACCGGCTGGCGCTGGTCGTTCAGCAGTGTCAGGCTTACGGCCGGATCGACCACGTCGGCGTTAAAGGTAACGAGCACCTTCAACGTCAGCGGCTCGGACTGGGGCGCCACCGAACGGCGCTCGGAGCGATCGTCGCCGAGCCACACATCGGTCACACGAGCTGTCCCATCACCCATGCGCGCGCTGCCGACTTCATCATCTTCGTAGCCGGCGGCTCGACCGAATGAGAGCTCCAGGTAGCGGTCAGCGATATCGCGCGGGTCCCCGATGCTCACGACCTCTCCGCGCTCGAGCAGCATCGCGCGACGGCAGAAGCGCGTGACGGCGCTCATGTCGTGTGTGACGAAGATGATCGTGCGACCTTCTTCACGCATCCTGCTGAAGACGTCGAAGCACTTCTGCTGGAAGGCCGCGTCGCCGACGGCGAGCACCTCGTCGATCAGCAGAATCTCGGCGTCCACCTGGATCGCCACCGAGAAGGCCAGACGCACGTGCATCCCCGAGGAGTAGTTCTTGAGCTTGAGGTCCTGGAACTCCTCGAGTTCGGCGAACTCGATTACCCGCTCGTAGCGGGCGCGTGCCTCGCGTGGGGAGAGCCCGAGCATGATCCCGTTGAGCGCCACGTTCTCGTATGCCGCGAGGTCTGGGTTGAACCCGACGCCGAGCTCGATAAACGTCGACATCCGCCCGTTGCACCAGATCGCGCCCTCATCGACGCGGTAGATGCCGGCCAGGCACTTCAGCAGCGTGCTCTTGCCGCTGCCGTTGCGCCCGACGATGCCGAAGAACTCGCCCGGCTCGACGGCAAACGAGATGTCCTTGAGCGCGTGCAAGTCTTCGTGGCGTGAGCGACGCAAAGGGTGCAGCGCTCGCTCCTTGAGCGTGTGGCTGCGCTCCTCGGGGATCCTGAAGCGCTTGTGGACTTCACGCGCGGCTAGCGCGGGAAGCCCGGGAGCGATCGCTTGGCTTGCAGCCGTCATCGCTGACAGCGTATATCGGTGTGACGATCTCTCGGGCCGGGCGCGCTCGCGGGATCAATTGGGAGGAGATCCGACGGATGGGTGCCTGCCTGTCGGCAGCGACCGCGATCAGGCGCGGCGAAACGGGCGCCGCATCATCCGAGCCACCGCGCGCGCGATCCGAAACATGCCCGCCGCGAGCCCATACAGCGGCCGGCTCAGGGCAGGATGCGCGCTGAGTGCGAGCAACGCGCGCTGCAGATCCTCAGGCAGCGCGCCGCGGGGGCCAACAAGGCTGCGACCGGCGCCGACGTCGGCGAGTAGCGCGTTGTAGTCATGTAGCACCAGCTCACGTTCGTCGATCAGCATCTGTACGACCTCACGGTGGGTCGCGCTCAGCTCGCGTTCACGCGCCACCGCGTCACGACTCAGCGTCGCCGCGACGCGTGCGGGTGCGCGCACCGCCTCGCGATAGATCTCGATCATCGCCGTGGCCGCGCGCTCCCAGGTGAGCCCCTGTGTGGCCGCGACGAGCGCGCGCACATGCACCGCGCGGGCGTCTGGATCGACGAGCAGCCGGTATGCCGCCGCGGCGCTGCGCACAGGGTCCTCCGGGACGATCGTCGCGGCCTTGGCGATCGGACCCTCAGCAAGCGAGGACCGGGCTGCGAACAGGCAAGGCACCCCCAGCAGTCCTGACTCGAACGGAACCAGACCAAACCCCTCATGCAGCGACGGGTAGACGATCGCGGCGGTCTGGGCCGTCAGCCACGCCTTCTCGGCCTCGTCGACCGGCCCCAGGTCGCTGACGCTCGCGCGCAGTTGCGGGTGCGCGTCCAGCAGCTCACGCTCGGACGCTTGCGAGGATCCGTGCGCGACGTGAGCGCCCGCGAACACGAGCTCCCCGCGCCAGCCATGACGCGCTTGCAGCTCCGCGAGCAGGCACAGTGCGAACACCCTGTTCTTGTGCGTGTAGTCAGTGCCCAGGCAAAGCAGGAAGCCGCTCTCTACGCTCTGCTCCAGACTGGCCGGTCTGCGCGGCTCGGCCGTGGAGTCATGGTCCAGACCGGGCGGCACGACCCTGATCCGCTCATCCTCGACGAGATCTCCCGCGAGCATCTCCGCGCGAGTGTGCTCGGAGAACACGACCACGCGCTCGGCGGCCGACATCCCGTGGCGGCTCGCCCGCCGGTAGTCCTCGAAGACGAATGTGTCGAGGAAGTAGCCGGGGTTGCTGTAGGCGATCAGGTCGAGCTGGCTGAGAACGATCCGCTCGCCGAGGTCACACGCGAGCGCGACGTCCTCGTGGGAGAAGGTCTGCACGGGGCGGTGAAACACGGCACTCTTGGGCGTGTCCGGCACGACCGCCCGGGCGTCGAGAATCTCGGTGTCCGGCAGCTTGCGCAGGAGCTCCAGCGTCTCGCTATCTATCTCCTCACCACGCACTAGTGCGCGTAGGTGCAGCTGCTCGGTATTGGCGAGCGCACGGACCAGTTCGAGCACATGTACCTGGGTTCCCATCTTCGTCCCGTCCAGGGCACGGGCGTCGATCGTCACCTCAAGGCGCCGGCTCGTATTCGTTTCCTCGTCGTGGCTCATGGTTCGAAGCCCAGCCATCGGTCGCCTCGACCACCGTCGGCCGAGAGCGCAGCCTAGAGCAGGCGCGCCGCCACCGACGAGCCGTGGGCGATAATGGGCGCAACGTCGCGCCGATGACTGCCGAGGATCAGACCACACCGACGGCTCGCGCCGCCGAGACGCTCAGGCGGGGAGCGGGCGCTGCCCCCATGCCAGAGCGCGGGCCGCGTGCATTCCTGCGCCGAGTCCTGCTGCGGGCGCTGCGGCCTTACAGCCACCATCAGCACGAGCTCGACGCTCAGCTGGTGGCGGCTCTGCGCAGCCAGCAGGCGGAGCTGGAGCGCCACACAGAGCAGATCGAGCGGCTCGAGGAGCTCGCGCGGGAATTGATCCTCACGGCTGAGTCGCTGCGCCGTGCGAGCTCTGACGCTGCCGAGGACGCCGCCGCGGCGCGGCGGACGGTCGAGCCGATCGCAGCCGAGCTCTATGCACCGCCATACATGGCCGACGATCCGTTCGAACTTCAACCCTCGCCGGTGGGGGAGGTGCTGGGCTTCGCCGCGCGTGCGACTGTGGAGGAGGGTGCTAAACGGGGTGAGGTCGACGACGACTACGTCGCGTTCGAGCAGCTCTTCCGTGGCCCCGCCGAGCGCGTGTCCGAGTTTCAGCGGCCCTACCTCACGCTGGTCGCAGCACACGAGCCGGTACTGGACATCGGCTGTGGGAGGGGGGAGTTCCTGGCGCTGCTCGCGGAGGAGGGCATCGCCGCGCAGGGGGTGGACAGCGACGCGGGCATGGTCGCGCGCTGTCGTGCGCTCGGACTCGACGTCGAGCATGGCGAGGGCATCGAGTACCTCGCCGGACTGCCGGACGGGTCGCTCGGCACGATCTTCTCTGCGCAGGTGATCGAGCACCTGCCCCACGAGCAACTGCGCCGGCTACTGGAGCTGTCATTGCGCAAGCTCGCACCCGGCGGGCTGTTCATCGCCGAGACAGTCAACCCGCACAGGATCTCCTCGTTGAAGACCTTCTGGGTCGACCTCACCCACCAACACCCGATCTTCCCGGAGGTCGCGCTGGCGATCTGCGCGATCGCCGGCTTTCAGTCGGGATATGTGTTCGCACCCGGGTTCGACAGCTTCGAGCGCGCACGCTTTGACTCTCCCGCCTACGCGGTGGTGGCAATGGCGCCCGATGCGATGGCCGAGGAGAGGACAGCGCCCTGATGTCGATGCAACTCATCACACTCGCGACGCCCTCGACGCTGCCACAGGCGCGGGTGCTCGCCGACTCGCTGCGCCGCCACCAGCCCGACTGCTCGCTTGAGATCCTGTTCGTCGGTCGTGAGCGGGAGGCCGACGCAGGTGGTGGGAGCGCACGGCTGCGCTCGGTCGCTGAGGAGCTGGACATCGACATCGAAAGCGTGATCGCGCGCTATGACGAGGAGGATCTGATCACGCTGCTGCTGCCCCGGGTACTCCGCTCCTATTCCGAGCGCGGCGCGGGGCCGTTGCTGCACCTCCCGCCCACGGCCTGGGTGCTAGGCGACCTCGCTCCGGTGCAGGCGGCGCTCTCCACGCGCAGCGTGCTGCTCGTCCCGCGGATGACCGCCGACATTCCCGATGACGGATTGCAGCCGACGTGCGCGCAGATGGAGCGCTCCGGACGTATGGCCGAGACCGTCATGGGGGTCGATGGAACCACGGGCGCTGAGGGCTTTTTGGTGTGGTGGGGGGCGCAGGTCGAGAGGACACTTGGATCTCTCGATGGCCGGCGCGCCGGTGCCCGGCCCGAGGACCGACCGTGGCTGGGGCGCCTGCTCGAGCTGGCCCCTGCTCGCTTTGCGACAGCGGTGCTCGAGGACCCGGGATGCAACCTCAGCATGTGGAACCTGCACATGCATTCGCTTCAGTCCATCCCCGAGGGGACGCTTGTGGACGGGCGCTGGCCGCTGCGCTGGCTCGATCTACCGGGCTTCAGACCCGACCGACCTCACCAACTCAACGTAGGAGCCAGCCGCGTACGGATCAGTCGCTCGCAGGCGCTGCGCGAGCTCTGCGTCGCTTATGCAGGCGAGCTCGAACGCGCCGGCTGGTCGGCAATCGATCGTCGCCAGGACATCGGCCGGCGGCTGACTGATGGACTTGTCTATGACGACGCGCTCGACGCTCTACGCACGCGCGCGGAAGCGCTCGGCGAGCGCTACGACGATCTGTTTGCTCCGGACGAGAAGGACGCGCGCGAGTTCACGAGTTGGCTCGAAGGGCCGGCGCCAGCAGGCGCCAGATACGGGGTCAACCGCTACGTGTACTACCGCGTTGCGCGCGAGCGCCCCGATGTGATGCGTGCCTACCCGGATCTGAATGGTCTAGACGGTGCGGACTATGTCGAGTGGTGCTGGGTATTCGGACGCGAAGAGGTGTCGATTCCCGATCGTTTCATGCCGCCGCAGCCGGGCTCCGTCGCACCCCATCCGCAAAAGGCTCCCAATGGAGGGCACCCTGAGACATTCGGCCTGAGCGCCTCTCAGTCGGGAAGGGAAGCGAGGGCTGAGACGGCCGAGTCGACACAGGCGTCCGCAGCGCCCGCGCGCGATACCTCGATGCAGGCGACTCAGAATGGAGCTCAGCCAGCGGTGCGCGTCACGGGCTATCTCAGCCACACGCTCGGTCTTGGGGCCGCGGGTCGCGGTTATGCGCAGGCCCTGCAGGCGGCGGGTGTCGCGGTGAGCACCGCGAGCGTGCCGCTGCACCACCTGGAGCTGCCAGTCGAACTCCAGGATGGATATGGCAGGCACGGCTTCGAGGATGTGGCCCACGATGGAGTCCATCATGGCTTTGAGATCGTCGCGGTCAACGCCGACGAGTTGCCGAGCTTCGTCGGTCGTCTCGGCGAGGACTACTTCCAGGGGCCGCGCATCGGCATCTGGGGCTGGGAGATAGACACCATCCCGGTGCGCTGGCAACGCGCGTTCGCGCTCGTGCAGGAGGTCTGGGTCTACTCGCGGTTCATGGCCGAGAACATCGGCGCGGCCGCGCCTGTGCCCACGATCGCCCTGCCCCCGCCCGTGCAAGCGCCTGCTGAGCCGGTGGTGCCACTGCGCCTGGACGTGCCCGACGACGGCTTCCTTTTCCTGTTCGTATTCGACTATCTGAGCACGATCCAGCGCAAGAACCCGGTTGGTCTGATCGAGGCGTTCAAGCGCGCGTTCGCGCCCGGCGAGGGGCCGCGGCTGTTGCTGAAGACGATCAATGGGCCACTACGCCCACTGGCCGAGGAGGAGGTGCTGTGGGCCGCCCACGGTCGCCCCGACATCCACGTGATCGATCGCTCACTCAGCGGGGGCGAGCTGAACGGGTTGATGGTCGCGTGCGATGCCTATGTCTCGCTGCATCGCTCCGAGGGCTTCGGGTTGACGATGGCCGAGGCGATGGCGATCGGCAAGCCAGTGATCGGCACCGGCTACTCCGGCAACCTCGATTTCATGAACGCCGAGAACAGCTACCTGGTCGAGTATGAGCTCGGTCGCGTCGGACCGGACTGCGAGATATATCCGCCCGAGGGCACCTGGGCAGGGCCGAGCGTCGAGCACGCCGCCGAGCTGATGCGGCGGGTGGTCGAGCAGCCCGAGGAGGCCGCTGCGATCGGCGCGCGTGCGCGGGAGGACGTTGCCAGAGAGCTCTCCCCGCAGGCCACCGGGGAGGCGATGCGCAGGCGGCTGGAGGAGCTCGACGCCGAGTAGTCGTTTCGCGCGATCGCTGGCGAGGCCGTTAGGTCGGCTACGCGGAAGTGCACGGAGGGGAGGCACGACAGTTTGAGCGGAGCCCGATGACCCCCGCGGGCCTGCTGCCGCCGGCGCTGTGCTTGCCGGATAGGGTTACGCTCTCATGAGCGGAGTCTTCCTGCTGGCCTGGGTCGCGTTCCCGGCCCTGATGCTTGTGTTGAGCGGGGGCGCCGGGCTGGCGGTGCGGCGTCTCACCGGCCCAACGGCCGTTCCAGCGTTGCTCGTCTTGCCGGTGGGGCTGGCCACGCTCGTCGTCGTGTGCGGGCTGTTCTGCTACTACGCGTTGCTCGCGCCGCTGGCCGCAGGGGCGTGTGTGCTCGTGGGTGTGCTCGGTTTGGTGCTGGGTCGCCGGGAGCTTCGTGGTGTGATCGAGCGTCGGGCGAGGGGAGTCGATCTATGGGCAGTAGGCGCTGCCGTCGGTGCCTGGGCAGTTGTCGCCGCACCCATCGTGCTCTCGGGTAAACCCGGATTCACCGGGTACGCCCATATTGTCGATATCTCCTATCAGTTCGATCTCGCGGCCCACTTCGCTAACAGCGGGCGCAGTATCCCCTCGCTGTCGAACTCCGCGTATCAGACCGACATGATCAAGTATCTCGGTAGCGGATATCCCGGTGGCGGGCAGTGGACTCTTGGCGCCCTATCCAATCTGACGTCCGTCGATCTCTCCTGGCTGTACCAGCCGTTCCTCGCGTTCCTGTCCGCGATGAGCGCCCTGTCGCTCTATGCGCTCCTGGGCCGTTTGGTCGAGTCACGGGCTCTGCGGGCGCTCGGTGCCTTCGTGGCGGCGCAGCCCAACATCTTGCTTGCGTATGCGCTGGCGGGCGGCATCAAGGAGCTCAGCACGAGCTGCTTCCTGTTGCTGACGGCTGCGCTGCTCGCGCAGGTTCTGCCGCGCGTCATCCCGGGGCGTACCCTGCTGGCGATACCGATCGCCCTGTCGGCGACATTTGCGTCTCTGTCGCTGACGACCGTGCCGTGGATCGGTGTGCTCAGCGTCGGGGTGTTGCTGACAGTGCTGTTGGTCGGGCACGAGCGAGTTCGTGCACTGTTGGCGTGCGTGCAGATCGCCGTGGTGGCAGCCGTGCTTTCGTTGCCGACACTCGCCGTCGCGATCAAACTATTGCCACTAGCCACGGGTCCCGGCCTGGTGGAACTAGGCAATCTGTCGGCTCCGATCCCAGCGATCACGGCTGCCGGGGTTTGGATCAGCGGTGACTATCGCTACCCCCAATACGCGCATCGCCTGCCGAGCGATGTTCTGGCGGTCCTAGTGTTGATTCTCGCCGCGTGTGGGCTGATCTATGCGATTCGCCGCCGGGCATGGAGCGTGGCCTGGTTGGGGATCGCCGGGCTCGTCGCTGTCTACTTCGTCGCTCATCGCTATGGCCCGTGGGTCCAGTTCAAGGCCGATGCCATTACGTCTCCGATCGCGCTGCTGATGGCGTTCGTCGGTGTGGGGGCGATCATCCGCATGAGTCACCGGACGCTCGTGGGGGCAGCGCTCGCGCTCGTGCTCGCCGTCGGGGTGCTGGCAGGCACCGCGTTGCTCTACCACGACACCACCCTGGCTCCTTACGAACGGCTTCACGATCTCGAATACATCGGCAAGCGCTTTGCCGGTCAGGGGCCGACACTGACCCCGGACTTCGAGGAGTACGCCGAGTATTACCTGCGCGACTCCGATCAGGACAGCATGGTCAACGGTCCCAGGCTCGAACTCCGGCCCGGTGTAGACCGTGCGACTGCACCTGGCGGCATGTGGACTTACGATCTCGACGAGTACCCGCTCAGCTTCGTGGAGTCCTTTCGCACGATCGTGATGCGCCGCAATCCCCTGGCCAGCCGTCCACCCAGCAATTATCGCCTGGCCTACCTCTCTAGTTACTACGAGGTCTGGCAACGGGAGCAGCCGGGGCGAAGCGTGTATGCGCTCCTGCCGCTAGCGGACACGGCAGGCAAACACAACGCGGCCGCCTGCGCAAGCGTGGCGGCCGCCGCGCGCAAGGCCGGTCCGGCAGCGCAGATCGCCTACATGCCCTCACCTGCAGGCTATGTACAGCTGGATGACAGCAACATGACGCTCAAGGGCGGGTTCGCCCCGTCTGGCGGCGTAATCGAGGCGACCGGCTCCGGGAGTGCCACCCGTAAGCAGCCGATCCTGGTGGCAGGACGCTATGACTTCTTCATCGAGGGTTCGTTCGGGCGGCCGGTAGAAGTCAAGGTCGACGGGCAGCATGTGGGCACCGCCGCCTACCAGGTGAGCTATCCCGCCGAGTGGATCCTGATCGCCTCGCGTTGGCTCTCCGCTGGGCTGCACACGGTTGAAATCAAGCGCGGCGGGATCAGCCTGCATGCCGGCAACGGCGACGGTGTAGACCCCTTTAACCGGACGATCGGACCACTGGTGATCATGCCCGCCCGGCTTGGCGTACCAGCTGTGCACTACAGCAGCGTGCGCGAACTACCCCGGCTCTGCCGGTCCTCACATCCGCTCCGCTGGCTGGAGGTCACGCGTCCGGAGTAGTCGCGTTTTTAGTCCGCGCGAGTCGATGTGCGCCAAGGTTCACGCCGTAGCCTCGACGTCGATCGGCAGCGAAGTCTCGGCAAAACGCCTGATGACATCGCCGTGTAGGGCGTCCTCGTGGATGAGTTCGAGTTCGAGTGTGTGGCGTCCGGCGCTTGGGGGAGCCTCGATTGCCATCGGTACCAAGGCGCTTGCTCCGGGGGCCAGGCTCGCGGGCAGGCAGGTGTCCACCCACGCTCCGTGAGCGGAGCCTGTCGGTGCGGACCACCGGTGTGCGAGCTTAATCAAGGGCTCCCTGTTCAGCCCCGGCCAGTGCTCAGTTCCCGTGTTTGTGACGCGCACCGTGAGCGCACGTCGCTTACCCTCATAAAGCCTTGGAGCGCGCTCGAATGCCTCGATTGTGCCTTGGTAGGCCTCCTCGGGAAGCGTTCGCCGTGGCCATATGCGCTGGATCTCGCTCCAGCTCCACATCGGGATCTCCTCTGCTGGTGGTCCCGGCAGCTCTTCGCCAGAGGCAGCCAGCACCTCCTCGATGGCCGCACGGTCATCGGGTGGGACGGGCACCGGTGCGACCCCGAATCTCTCGTCCAGCTCCGGCACATAGAACGCCGTTACGTCTACCGCCAGCACCTCGCGGTCGTGACTACTTGCGATGCTTAGGTAGTGGGCGACCTTTGCTTCCCGATGTGCGAGGTCGTTGACGAGCAGCGATAGGTGGTAGAAGCCCTCGCGCAGATGGACCGACGGGAAGACTGGGTCAAACGGGGTATGTGACAGGGCCGCATGCCATAGCGTGGCGGGGTCGTTGCGGACCAACCGTGGGCCACTGAAGTGCCAAGGTGGCTGGGCAAGGTAATGCCCCGCATCGGGGTACAGCCAGCGGCATGGCAGCCAGTACTGAAACACGTCGCGGGCGCTGGTCAGCTCCGGCAGGCGTTCGATCAGCGCGGGGCTTAGCACCTCGTCCCCGTCGATCTGGAGAATCCACTCGCCTGTGCACTGGCTGATGATCCAGGGAACGGCCTGTAGCGAGGAATCCATGAACTCGTAGCGCAGCAGCCGGTCGGCCACCTCCGCGTAACGTCCGAGGCGCTGAGGGTCCAGTCGTGAGTCAACTGCCACCACGATCTCCTCTGCGACCGGTTGCAGCTGGCGCATGATCGCGGCCACGCGCGGCCCGGGGTCGCCGGTGAGGCAGCAGACGGAGAGTGTCGTCATCGCGGTGCACCCGCGGGTGTCGTGACCAGCATCTCCACCGGCTGGGACTCACATCGAAACCATCTGACGTGCTCGTGCACGAGATCCGGCGCCAGCACGTAGCGCCCGGCGACTGGCGGCGAGGTTACGTTCATGGTCACTAGACAAGACTCCCCCGGGCCGAGCGGATGCGGGAGGGCGGTACGGTGCCCCTCGCTCTCAACTGTGACTCCCTGCGGGGTAAGCCACTGATAGGCCACGCGAATCAATGGCCGGCGGTCCTCGCCGCCACCCGGCCACCACTCGGATCCTTCGTTACGGACTTCCACGCGAAACGGCCGGTGGTCGTCGGTCACCAGCTGGCGGTAAACATCGATCGGCCGGATCGTCGCGCTATAGGCCGCCTCGTCGAATTGTCGCTCGGCCCAGTGCGCCTGGACCTCGGTCCGGGGTACGCGCTGTGCGCAGGGCGGCGGCGCAATTCGGCCGGAGCGAAGTTCACTCGGCTGGGAGACGATCATGTCGATAGTCGCGCGATCATTCGGATTCACCGTTGCAATCCGTGCGGCTGGATGATGCTCGGGGAGATAGTACGTCGACAGGTAGGCGTCAGCCGCAGTTTCGCGGAGCGTGGGGTCGACATTGAGATAGCGCTCGACCTTGCGCTCGCGCTCCTCGCGACTGCACAGCAGGTGCGTGAGGTGGTAGATACCGCTATCGAGGAAGTGAGCCGGTGGGGTGAGCACGACGCTGCTGTGACACAGTCCGGGGAACCACAGTCGAGCGTCGTTGCGAACCAACCGGCCCTGGAAATCGGGAAACCACGGCCACTGTTCCAACCAGTGTCCCGCGTCGGGATAGAGCCACCTCCGCGCGAGCCAGTACTGGACGACGTCTCGTGCGTGTGTGAGCTCGGGAAGCTGTTCGAGCAGGTCGGCGCCGAGGACCTCGTCGTCGTCGATGCGGAGAATCCAGTCTGCCGAGCATTGCGCATGGAGCCAGGTCATCGCCGACTCCAGGAACATGTCCAGTTCGATTTCGAACAGCCGATCGGCCACCATTCCCAGTGGTGTCAGATCCTGCTCACCGTCGGATACATCCACCGCCACTACGATCTCGTCCGCCACCCCTCGAAGGGTTGACAGGACGGCAGCAGCGCGGCTCGGATTGGCCGTTGCACAACAGATCGATAGTGACACCGGCGCCAGTCTAATCGGGACCCTTGTCGCTTTCGCAATCGCCCGACTAGACTCCAGGCCCACATGTCAGGCCGACAGCTGCGAATCAATGCTCCTCACATAGTCCACGAGACGATTGACGGGGAGACGATCCTGATTCATCTCGGCACCGGCGCTTACTACAGCCTGGAGGGGCTTGGCGCTCATGTGTGGGGGTTGGCGGTCTCCGGCAGCGAGGAGTCCGAGATCGTTGCTGACGCACAGTCGCACTACGACGTCGATCCGCAGCTCGTCGCCGAGGCGGTCGGATCGCTCATGCGAGAGCTGCTCGACGAGGGTCTGCTCGCCTCTGGTGAGGCGATCGACGGCGATGATGTCAACGGCGTGATCGTCAAGAGCGACGTCGGCGCGGCGCCCGCGGCCAACCCCACCCTTCAACCCTACGCCCCCCCATCCTCGCTGCCGGCCGAGTTCGTCGCGCCCGTGCTCAGCAAGTACACCGACATGCAGGAGTTCATGCTCATCGACCCGATCCACGACGTCGAGGAGGAGGCCGGCTGGCCGCATGTTAAGGCCGGCTGAGACCGCTGCCCACACGGCGCTTCCCGCCTTCTTCGAGGACGCCGCCCGTGAGCACGCCGCGACGGTGGCGAGCGTCGGCGGATGCGACTTCGACCTGCGCTTCGCCGATCGGCTGATCCGGCTGCGCTTCGCCGGGACCGAGCTCGCCGACGCCCTGCTCTCCCCGTTTCGTCCGCGCCGAGCGGACTTCGACGCTCTCGGCGCCGAGACGGAGGAGCCTCTAGCTTCGCCCAGCGCGACGATCGCGCTGTGGCAGGAGCGCGAGGTCCCCGGCCACGCGCTGCCGATCCCGTGGCGCGAGAGCGATCTAGCCGCGCGCGGACTGTTGCGCGGTCCCGACGGTAGTGATGTCATGGCCGTGCACGAGCTCGGCTACCACGCCACCACGCTGATTGACCGTCGTGCCCGCTTGTTGGCGCATCGCGTTCCGGACTGCGCCGCCCTGCCCTGGTGGGAGCGCGCCGCGCCGCTGCGCCCCGCTCTGTTCTGGGCCCTGAGCGGAGCAGATCGCCATCTCGTCCACGCCGGAGCGGTCGGCGACGAGCGCGGTGGCGTGCTGCTCGCTGGGGCGGGCGGCTCGGGCAAGACGACCGTCGCTTTGGCCGCGCTCGCCGGAGGCATGAAATACGTGTCAGACGACTACCTGCTGCTGCACACCCACGCCGAGCCGGTCGCATGGAACCTGTTCGCCACCGCCAAGCTCGACGCCGGCCACCTCGCCCGGTTTCCCCGGCTCGCGCCAACCGCGAACATCTCCCCGGACCCTGTCCCCGATGAGAAGTGGGTGCTAGACGTCACCGACCTGTTCCCTGGGGCCCTCGCACCGGCACTGCCGATCAGGGCAATCGTCGTGCCCCGCATTCGCGGCGGTCACAGCGCTCTGCAGTCCGCCAGCGCTGGCGTTGCCCTACTCGCGCTTGCGCCCAGCACGGCCTTTCAGATGCCCTACGACGACGGCGCGGTCGTCGCCTCGCTGGCTGCGCTCGTGCGCTCGGTGCCGGCGTTCGTGCTGGACGTGGGCGATGACGTGGGGGAGCTCCCCGTCGCGATCGATCGCGTGCTCGATACCGTCGCCGCAGACGGCGTGGCGGTCGACACGGAGAGGGTGGTGTTGTGAGTCCGATCGAGTCGGCGGGCGTGCCGGGCCTGGTATCGATCATCATGCCCGCCTACCAGGCCGAGATCTACCTAGACGAAGCGCTCGGCAGCGCGTTCGCGCAGGATTACGAGACGTTTGAGGTCGTCGTCGTCGATGATGGCTCCACCGATCGCACCGGCGAGGTCGCGGCCGCGTGGCCGGTCCAGCTGCTGCGCCAATCTCACGCCGGCCCGGCCGCGGCTCGTAACACCGGCCTGAACGTCGCTCGCGGCGAATTCATCACGATTCTCGACTCCGACGATATCTGGCCGATCGACAGGCTCTCACAGCAGGTCGGCCACTTGCTCGATCATCCGGAGGTGGGCATCGTCCTCGGTCTCACCGAATTCTTCGTCAACCCAGGCGAGCCGCGACCCCCGCATTACCCGAAGCTCGTCGATCGGAGACCGATGCCGGGACATGCCGCCACCACGTTGGCGCGACGCTCGGTGTTTCAGACGATCGGGGTGTTCGACGAGTCGCTGTGGCTTGGCGAGGATATTGATTGGTTGGCGCGCGCCAAGGACGCGGGCATATCTGCCGCCACGCTGGAGCACGTGGTGCTGCGCTATCGCGTGCACGCCGCCAACACCTCGCGCGACACGATGGCCAACCGGGCCTCCTTGCTTGGCGTCCTGCGCGACTCGATCGCTCGCCAGCGGAGTAGCGCAGGTGGCTGACCCGCTCGTCTCGGTGATCGTGCCCGTGCACGCGGGCGAGCGCTTCCTGGGCGCCGCGCTTGACAGTGTCGCCGCGCAAACTCACCCGCGCGTGGAGACGATCGTCATCGACGATGGTTCGCCCGACCGGGCCGCGGAGATCGCCGCCGCGCGATCGGGTGTCCGCGTCCTGCGCCAGCCGCGGTCC
>JBAUXH010000182.1:0-1501 GCA_049584155.1 Solirubrobacteraceae bacterium | reverse complement strand
GATGTCGGTCGCCACGCTGTCGTCGCATTGGTAGGCGAGCTCGTCGGCCGAAGCTGCTGCGGAAAAACCTATGAGCAAGACCGCGAGCGCCACGAAAGCGAACAGAAACGCGTAAGCCTTCATTCCCCGAGACACACGGAGGATGATCCCAAAGGATTTTCGATGCCGCCAAGCCTTTAGAAGAAATTTAGGCGCCTCGGGCTACCTCGGCCCCGAACGGCGCCTGGCCGGCTCCAACCGAGACCGTCGCCTAGAATCTCGGCTCCTCAAGCGCCCGTAGCTCAGTTGGATAGAGCGTCGGTCTACGAAACCGAAGGTCACAGGTTCGAATCCTGTCGGGCGCGCTTTACGGCTCTGGGGCTGAGCTGGCGGCCTAGAGCCAGATCTCAGGGGTTCGGAGCCTGCTGCCGAGAGGTCCAGGGTGGCAACAACCTGGGCAACAGGGCAACAGCGGCATGAAAGCCACCGCCAGATGCAGCGTACCTCGCATCCGGGGGTCTACCGTCGCGGCGGCAGCTACGTTGCCGTCTACCGGCGCGGGGGGCGCCAGCGCAAAGAGTCAGCGGCGACCTTCGCCGAGGCTCGGACTCTCAAGCTGGTGCGCGATGGCGAGGCCCAGGTCGAGCGACTTGGGCCGACCCTTCATGGCTATGCGCTGGCCTGGGTGGGGTCCCATGCCGGCCTGGGACGAGACTCTGTCCGCGAGCTCACGCGGGAGGAGTATCGACGGTTGCTCAGCACCTTCGCGCTCCGCTACTTCTCGGCTGAGGTTTCGCCTGAACGAGCTCGATCGCCGCGCGCTCCAGGGCTTCGTCGCTTGGTTAACAGCACAGCCGGGTCGCCAGGGACGGCTCTCAGATCGCTCGGTGCGCAACGCGGTCACGCCCCTTCGTCTCTGCCTGGAAAGCGCGGAAGCCGAGGGGTTGGCTAGCGCTGCCGCGGTCAGAGGGCTGATACTGCCGCGGCGGCGATTCGGCAGCCCCTGGCACTACGAGCGCGGCCGCTGCCTGACGCGGGGCCAACTCGACCGGCTGCTCGCCGAGATTCCTGACCAGTGGCAGCTGTTCTTCTCGCTTCTGGCCTCGACCGGGCTCCGGGTCTCGGAGGCAATCGCCCTGCGCTGGTGTGATCTCGAACTACGGGAAGGAAATCCGCACCTGCACGTCCACCGCTCGATCGTTCGCGGCGTGGCCGGGGCGCCAAAGTCCCGATTCGGCATTCGCAGCGTCCCGGTCGGCGAGGATCTGGCGCAGCGGTTGCTCGCCGTCCGCCCGGGCGGTGCCAAGGACGAAAGCCTGGTCTTTCCAAATGGAAAGGGAGGCGCACTGGCCCCCGACAACATCCGCAGCCGCGTGCTTCTTCCCGCCATCGAGCGGGCTGGCGTTCCGCGCGTTGGCTTTCACGCCTTCCGCCACACCTGCGCGTCGCTGCTGATCGAGCGCGGACTGTCGCCGCTTCGGCTGCAGCGCTGGATGGGCCATCACTCCGCCGCATACACGCT
>JBAUXH010000181.1:0-3715 GCA_049584155.1 Solirubrobacteraceae bacterium | reverse complement strand
GCACCAGCCGACGTTGCCGAACTCCAGGTAGCACCACGGCGCTTCGATCGCGGCCGCGAACACCGACTCCATGCTGTCCGCCAGCGCGCGTCCGGCGCCGACCTGTGTACCGCGCGCGGTGACCGCGAGCGTGCCGAGGCTCGCCTGGTTGGCCCACCCTCCGAGCGCACCGAGCGTGCCGGTGGGGTCGAGGATCACCCACATCCCCCCAGCCATCATCGCGAGCGTCATCAGCGCCTGGCCGAGGGTCTCCGCGACACGACGGCGGATGAGGCCGTTGTAGGCGGCCAGCACCGAGGCAATCGCCAGCACGCTCGCCAGCCATGGCCCGGTCAACGAGCTCTGCATCCGGCGCAGCCCCCTGCCGACGCTCGCCGAGGCGCTGTCGAGCAGGTCGATCGTGTAGCACCACTCGAGCATCACAACGAGCGCGTGCACGGCCCATACCAGCGCCATCCAGAGGGGCGTCACGAACAGGTCCTGCACCGCGCTCAGCATCCCGCCCGTGCTGAACCCACCCAGCACGCCGACGTCGATGTGCACGTCGATCCCGTAGTCGCCCGTCGGAGCGGGCGCCGCGACGAACCCGGACGTTTCACAATCACGCCTACCGACAGTCGACAGCCCGCCGCCGAGTGCGCCCTTGCACAGCGGGCTGCCGAGCCCATTACCGACCAGAGGGTCGGATTCTCCCTGCACGCTCGCGTCCGCCCCTTCGGCTTCGCCGGCGCTCGAGCTCGACACGCCGCCGGAGCCCGCGCCGAGCGCCGGAGCGCTCGGCGCGCTCTTCGCACCGGTCATCGGGCGAGCGTGCGGAGGTGGCGCATCGGCCGCTCTCGCCCGCGCGTTCCCGGCTCCAGGCGCCGCGGAGGAGCCAGCCGCCATTGCGCCCAAGCCACCCCCTAGTAGGACGGCGGCGGCCGCGCAAAGCGCTCGTCGTGTCCCGTCGCCGTTCACCCGCGCGGGGGCGTGGTCGATAGCGCCCGCAGCAGCGCAGGCGCGACGACATCGACCTGGATCGCCTCTACGCGCCCGTAGTGGTCGCGCAACAGGCAGCGGCCGGCCTCCAGTTCGAGCAGACTCTGGCGCATGCGCCGATCGTCGGGATCGAGCCCCAGCAGCTGGAGTGCGCGGGCGGCCTCGGCATCCGAGCGCATCCCGAACACGAACGTCGCCCCGATCAGATTCTCCAGCGACTCGCGCTCGCCGATCAGCGCGTCGGTGACCAGCTGCGTCGAGACAATCGGCACCGCGAGCTCCGAGCGGCCCATCCGTTGCAGGGAGGCAAGCAGCGTGCGTCCTACCGGATCGCCGAGCAGCCGCCATCCCTCGTCGAAGCTGAAGATCTTCAGCCGGTCCCGCTCGGCGCCGAGGAGCTGCATCGCGAACATCGCGATCAGCCGCACGATCTGCGCGCCGACGCGCTCGGCTTGGGAGTAATCGGAGCGGGGCGTCCCCGGCTCAGGACCGGGCAGGTCGCGGATCGGCAAGTAAGTCACCTGGCTGTGACCGACCGGCGTCAGCCGCACGTCGGGGTCGGCAAACCCCAGCTGCGTCAATCCCGAGTGCGCGTACACTGCCAGCGTCGCTCCGACCCTGCGTTCGGTCTCATCGCCCTCTGCCAGCGCCCTGACGACCTCATCGCAACTCGCCTGCTGTGCGCGCCTGAGCACACGGTCGACCGCGCCCACGACCGCCGTCTCCCACGCGGGCTCGGCTCTGGCCGGCAGCAGATCGCGCAGGAAGGAGACCGCGGCGTCCTGCCGGAGATGCTCGGGCGCGACCCGCAGCGGGTCCAGCACCCCGCGCAGCGCTGGGTCGGGCCGCAGCGTTATGACCTCTGTATGCGGCGCGACCTCATCCAGCAGGTGCAGCCGGTGATCGCCCTTGGGGTCGCAGTCGATGATGCGCGCTCCCTGTAGGAACCCCTCGTACTTGAGCTTCTGGTCGAGCGTCGTCTTGCCCGAACCGAGCGCACCGACGCTGAGGATTGTCGTGTTGCGGTCGCCGTCTGAGCCCTCGCGCAGGTTGAACCTGACCGGCTGGCGGGATCCAGACAACGTGTGCCCGAGGTAGTACCCGCGTCGCGAGCCCACCTCGTGCGTGGCGGCGGGCATCATCGCAGCGACCTGTTCGGGCGTCAGCGTGTCGTCATATCCGGCCACGCGCGTGCGCTGGCCGGGCAGGTGCTGGGCGAACAGGCGCAGTTGGTCGCCGAGCGGGCGGTGCAGGTGGATATCGCCGTAGGCGCGCCTGACCGTCTCCACGCGCTCCTCCAGCTGCTCCTCGTCGCGAGCTCCTACGGCGATCGCGAGCGTCGCCCGCAACAGCGGCGGGCGGCTGGAGGCCTGCAGGTAGGCGAGCAGGTCACGAGCCTCCTGCGTACGCTGATACCCGAGGTCCGAAACCCCCTGGTCCCCATCGGACTCGGCCCGTACGATCTGGTCGGCATCCTGGATGCGCCGACGCGCGATCCGCAGCGCCAGACCGTTCGGCAGGTAGCGCGCGTTCAATGAGAGGTCGACTCCGAACGGCAGGCTCTCGACCGGGGCGAACATCAGCTCCACGCGCGCCCCGGGGAACGTGGCGCGATCGGGCAGCGCGCCGAGCACGAGCTGCGCCTGCCAACTGGTCCCGAGCTCGGACTCGATTCGCAGTCGCCGGCCCTGGTGCTCGACGTGGGAGTCCATCCAGCGCAGCACGTCGCCCTCCAGGGGCGCCAGTTGCGCTTGGCCGTTGCGCTCGAACACGAGCGCACGCGGCTCGTGCAGCCCGTCGATCTGTGGCTCGCCGAGGCCGCGGCAGAACGCGCGCCTGATCAGCCACTGCAGCTCCACTCCGCGGGCCTGCCGAACGGGCAGGTAGTCAGCGAGTCGTGCGTGCGTCTGGTCGGCGCGAACTCGCGCGCGCTCCAGGTCAGACACCTTCAACAGGCGCCGGTCGTGCGGTGAGAACGCGCGCCGAAGCTCCCGCCACCACTCTCGCGGACCGCTCTCGGCGGCCTGGGAGACGTAAGAGGCGACATCGCGCTCCGGGTCACTCAGGCTCACGAGCAGGAACACCGTCGCTCTCGCCTTGCCGACGTCACGTAGACGGCGATGGTGTTCCTCGAGATACACGCTGTTCGCGCGCGTATGCGCCCGCGACCCGACGCCGTCCTGCAGCTCGCGCACGTACCGTCCTACCTCCCAGCGGCGTGCGATCCGGACGATCTGCAGATCGGCCTCGATCGCCTCGATGGCGCCGAGCAGCTCCAACAGGCGCGCCCGCTTGCCGTCCTCGGAGAGCCATTGATAGGAGGCGACTCGCACGGCGAATGCCGCCCAGCAGTCGTCGAGGCCGTCGGCGAACACGCAGTTCCCGTACACGCAGGCGATCGGCGGTTTCACCGAATCACCGTGAAGAGCCGCGCCCGTGCGGCGAGTGCGATTACCTGTCCATGCGCCGGTCGAGGCCGACCGGACAGCGCGGACACCGTCAAGCGCGAGCGCCGTCCGGGGAGCGCGAAGGCAGGGGACTCGCTTCGCTCGTGCGCCACCCCGACTAGCGCGGCTCCCGGTCCGGTGTAGCGCAGGCGGCGCACGCGCGTGTCCGAACCGTCTGGGAGCAGCAGGATCTCCGGTGGGCGCCAGCAGACGCCAGGCTCGGCGCCCCATCCGGCGCGAAACCCCACAGATCGGCGTGGCGCGACGCGGTGGCGCAGCAGCGCCTGCGC
>JBAUXH010000180.1:0-7692 GCA_049584155.1 Solirubrobacteraceae bacterium | reverse complement strand
TCCTGCGCCAGCCGCGGTCCGGAGTCGCGGCCGCGCGCAACGCCGGGGCTGGCGCTGCCGAGGGCGAGCTGCTCGCGTTCCTCGACCAGGATGACGAATGGCACCCGTCAAAGCTCGCCCGTCAGGTCTCGAGGCTCCGTGAGCTACCGGAGGTCGCGCTCGTGCTCACCCATATGGACATCGTCCTGACCCCCGGCACGCCTCGCCCCTCATGGTTTCCGGCCGCATGGCAGGACGAACCCCAACCCGGCTATATCCCCAGCACGTGGCTCATGCACCGGGATACGTTTGCGCGGATCGGACCGTTCGACACGACATATGAGATCGCCTGCGACTCCGACTGGCTCGCGCGGTTCAAGGACGCGGGTCTCGCCGACGCCACGGCCCTCTTGCCCGATGCGCTCGTCACCTGGCGCATCCACGGGGCCAATGGCTCCTACGACCAGCAGACGATGCACCGCGAGATGCTGCGCATGATGCGCGGCACCGCGATCCGCCAACGGCAGGCAGGCCCTCAGCAAGCTCCGGTCTCACAACGGGTGCGCCATGTCGGCTGACATGTCCTCCACAGTGGGCGTGGCGATCCCTGCCTACAACTCCGAGCTATGGCTCGCACAGGCCATCGACAGCCTGCTCGCTCAGAGCAGTCCACCCGGCGACATCCTCGTCCTGGACGACGGCTCGACCGACGCGACGGCGGCCGTGGCCGAGCGCTTCGGGGCGCCCGTGCGGGTCGTCAGCCAGGAAAACGCGGGCATCGGGGCGGCGCGCAATCGTGCCGTCGAGCTGGTGCGCGGCGAGATTGTCGCGTTTCTGGACGCCGACGATCTGTATACGCCGTCGAGCATCGCCATCCGCCTGGGCGTGCTCGCGGAGCATCCACATGTGGACGTGGTATTCGGTCACGAGCGCCGCTTCGCTGAGGTTCTCGACGGAAGACCTGTCCCGAGCGGCTCGCCTCATCCGTCTCCGCTCCCCGGCTCGATGCTCGTGCGCCGGAGTGCGCTGCAGCGGGTCGGTCCCTTCCCCTCGGGCGTGCGTGTGGCCGAGGGCCTGGACTGGCTGCTGCGCGCGCGGGAGCTATCGGTGCAGGATCTGACGGTGGAAGATCAGGTGGTGTGGCGGCGGGTTCACGGTGAGAACAACTCACTGCGCCATCGCGACTCGATGGGGGAGTTCGCCCGGACACTCAAGGCCTCGCTCGACCGGCGCCGCGCCGCTGCTGCGAACGGATCGGCGCCCGCGAGCGTATCCACGACGCCCGTCTGCCCGGAGGCGGATCGGTGAACCCCGCATCCATCACCACCACCACTAAGCCGCCGCCTACCGCTCCGCCCGACGCGTTCTGGGGAGCGGCGCTCGAACAGCGCGACGCGTGGCCCACGCCCGCGCAGGAGCTGCTCCTGCAGGCGACGCTCCTGCGCGACGAGCGTGCGCTCTGCGCCTGGCGACAGGTGCGCCCGCGGTTGGATATCGCCACGCTCGATGGTCCAACGCAGGCCCTGCTGCCAATGCTGCGCAAGAACCTGATCGCTTTGGGAGTCGAAGACGAGCTGCTGGCGCTGTTCAAGGGCGTCCACCGCTACAGCTGGGCGCGCACCCAGACGCTGCTGGCGCCGATGGTCCCGCGTGTGCAGGCGCTCGAGCACGCCGGCATACAGACGCTGTTGCTGAAGGGCGCCGCCTTCGTCGCCGACACGCGCTTGGACGCCGGCATGCGTTCGATGAACGACATCGATGTGCTCGTGCCGAGCGAGCGCGTCGGCGACGCGGTAGCGGTATTGCTCCAGGAGGGGCTGACGCCGGTGGGCGCCGTGCAGCCCTGGTACGTGGTCGAGTACGCGCCCCGTTTCGTGCCCAGCCACGGCTTCCGCGACGAGCACGATCGGCAACTGGATCTGCACTGGAACGTTCTGCACGCCTCCCGCCAGCTGGGCGCGGATGCCGACTTCTGGGCTGCCGCGGTCCCGATCGAGCTGCTCGGCGTGCCCACCCGCGCGCTGTGCCCGGCCGATGAGTTGCTACTGGTCATATCGCACGGCCTGCGCTGGAACGCGCTGCCGACATATCGGTGGGTGCTCGACGCGGCGCTGGTCATAGCGGGCACGTTCGGTGAGGTCGACTACGACCGCCTGGTCGAGCAGGCACGCCGGCGCCGTGTCACCGTCTTGCTGCGGGCTGGGCTCGCTTATCTGCGCCGCGTCGCCGCGATTCAGATTCCCGACGCAACGATGCGCGCGCTTGGGCCGCTGCGTCCGCGCCCGCTGGAGCGCATCGAGCACCGTGCCCAGATGACCCAGCCGCGGCGACGCACCACGCTCCAACGCGAGGTGCTGGCCCATCAGTACGCCCTCAGGCACCTGCTCCCGCTGGGGGCACGCCCGACGCCGCGCGAGCATCTGCGCCTCGCCCGCGAGCGCCTCGGTCTCGTGCGCCTGCGCGACCTTCCTAAGTTGCGCCATGGTTACATCCCCGGACCCGACAGGCCCTTCGCGGAAACGGCTGCCCCGGTTGGCGCTGGGATTGGGGTGACCTCGTCCGCGCCGATCGCGCTCGGCGAGCCGCTCGAGCTGGGGGGCACCGACTTCGTCCGAGAGCGCGCGGCGTACGGGATGTGGCGACCGGAGGCTTTGGGCTGTTGGATCGCCGGGCGCGAGGCTCGACTGGTGCTGGCGCTGGGGGGCGCGCCCGAGACTTCGCTGCTGCTAGAGGTTCACGCCGAAGGGCTCCTGTCCGACGCCCGTCCGCGTCAGCGGATGAGCGTGTCGGTTAACGGCCGACCCGTCGCCGAGTTTGCGATCGAGGAGAACCGGGATCGACACTCCGAGACGATGGCCCTGCCGCGCGAGGCGCTCGTGGGCCGAAGCATGCTTGACCTGAGATTTGAGGCTCCCGACGCCGCCTCGCCCGCGCAATTGGGCTTCGCCGATGATGACCGGTGCATGGGTGTATATCTGCGCCGACTGATCGTGCGCGAGCCGCGTGCGTACGCGCTGGGCGAACATCTGGCTTTCGGCGAGGGCTCCGGCGACGAGTACATGCTCGCGGGAGGCTGGAACGAGGCAGAGCCCGAGGGTCGCTGGACATCGGGCCCGCTCGCGCAGCTGCTGTTGGGAGTCGCGCCCTCGACGACTGCGAGCTCTGGATCCGATCCCCACATGCTCGAGTTCCTCGCCCTGCCACTATTGGGCGCCCCGGCGCGAGAGCTGCGGGTCGATCTGCTTGCCAATGGGCACGCCCTTGCCACGCTCCTCTATGGCGAGACGAACCCGGGCCGGACTCCCGTGCGCGTGCCGATTCCTATGAGTGTTCTGGGCGCGACCGGTGAGCTGCTGCTCGCCTGGCGAATCCACGCTCCGCGCTCTCCTCAAGAACTGGGGATCTCATCGGACGAACGTCCGTTGGGACTGTATTTTCAGAGTCTCGCGCTCATCCACTAGCTACATAGCTGTCGCGATGTCGATCTTCCCCCCTATCCCGGGGGTTCAGCAAGTAATGCGACTGTTCCTGCGCGCCCCCCTGGCGGTGCTCTGCATACTCGGCGCCGTCTTGATGCCTACATCGACCGCGGGCGCTCGTCCGTACTACGACGATCATGCCCCTTTCGCCGGCACGCTCGCGCCTTCCGAAGCGCCGCTGCGATCTCTCACCGGCGACTCGCTCTCCCCACCGGGTACCGCCTACGTCGACGGCATCTCCGATCAGAGCCTGCCCTCCTGGGATGGCGCGTTCATCGGCAGTCGTTTTGCGGGCTTCTTCGGTGACACATGGGTCGCCGGTCTCTCTCCCCACATATCGCTCGCCCGCTACGTGGTGCAGTGGAACGTCATGTCCGGCGCCTACCCCGCCTATCTTGCACAGCTTGAAGCGTGGTATCGCGACGTACTAAGCCTCGGCCTCGCGCCAGACGTCTCGTTCGCCGCCTACGACGGGGTGCTGCCCGGCTCCTACTCCGAATATCGGGCCGCCCTGCAGGCACTGCTGGACCGGTTCCCCGCCACGACCTACGTGGAGGCCTGGGACGAGCCCAACGACACGCCTGGACTCTCCGCCGACACGGCCGCTCTCTACACGAACGCCGCGCAGTCACTTTGCCGGGATCGTGGTTGCACCGTGATCGCCGGCAACTTCCTCGACTCGGTCTCGATGACCGCGTACGAGCGCGAGTATGCCCGCGCTCTGCAGCCGGCGAGCCTCACGAACTGGGGCATTCACCCATATCTCGCCGTCAAGGCGCGCAACCCCTCGACGGTCCTCGACTTCAGGTCCAACCTCCCTGATGCAGGCGCTGGTGAGCGGATCTGGTTCACGGAGGTCGGTGCCTATCGCTGCGAGGGCGGCGCTCGACCCGAGCTCCTCGGCGAACGCGCTCAGGCACTCGACGCCTCGTGGCTGGTGAACCGCCTGATGCCCCTCATTCAGCCGGCGCACGTCTTCTACTACGAGTTCCTGTTCAAGAACGGCCTCCCCCCGCCATGCGATCGCTCCGACTCCGACACGGCTCTGTATGTGCCCGCTGGCGATAGCGTCGAGGTTGCTCGGGCCGCCGCCTCATACATCTATGACGATCGTGGCATTCCCTTCCCATAGCTCGGTGTCGGCGGCGGGCAGGCTAGTAGGTAAGGCGTGGCGCTTACGTTCATCGCTCCACCCCCCGAGTGGATACCCTCTAGCGCCCATGCAAGCCACTCCCTGCCGCCTCCCGGGCTTGACCGTGATCGAACCAGCCGTTCACGGCGACGAGCGCGGGTTCTTCACCGAGACCTACCGCCGCTCTTGGCACGAGTCCGCGGGTATTCCCGAGGCGGAGGAGTTCATCCAAGACAATCACTCGCGCTCCTCGCGCGGCGTCGTACGCGGTATGCACTTCCACATCGGGTCGGGCGTAGCCAAGCTCGTGCGCTGTGCGCAGGGGCGGATCCTCGATGTCGCCGTCGACCTGCGGCGTGGTTCGCCGACGTACGGGGAGTGGGAGGGCGTCGAGCTGGATGGCGAGAGTCTGCGCGAGCTGTATGTGCCCGTCGGCTTTGCCCATGGGTTCTGCGTATTGAGTGATGTTGCCGATGTGCTCTACAAGCAAACCGCCTACTACGATCCCGCGGTCGAGCGGGGCATCGCCTGGGATGACCCCGACGTCGGCGTTCGGTGGCCATTGCCCGCTTCGGAGCTGATCGTCTCCGAGCGCGATTCTGCCGCGCCGCGCCTGCGCGAATTCGCCGATGAGCTGCCGTTCGTCTACGGCGGCGCCTGAGCGAGCACCGAGCGCTGGCTCGCGGGGAGTGACCGCGGCGCGATCCGCGTCCGGCTCAGTCCGGCCACTCTCCTGGGCGCAACTTGCACTCCTCCCCGCCCTCTACCGCGATGGCGGCGAACGCTCGTGGGCCGACGTCCAACTCGGCCGTCCACATCCCATCGGGCGCGCCCTCGCTCGCGATCGGCGCTGAGGTCAGTCCGCTGCCAAGGCACTTGACGGTGGCCTCGCGCATGGTCCACGTGTGCAGGAACTCGGCCGTGTAGCGCCCGCGGGCGCGCTCGACGTCCACGCCTACCTCGCGACCGTCGGTCACGGCCAGAAGCATCAGCTCGCCCGAGTGCGAAAGGCTGAAGCACAGGTCCTCGCCCGCCCCCGATCCGTTGTCCTGACAGGTTTCCCGCGGTTCGCTTCGCAACATGGGCTTGCCGTACGCCCCCAGCTCGAACCGCAGCTCTCGCGGATCGGCGTCGAGGTAGCGGGCGAGCAGTGCGCGCAAGACCCCGCGCGAGCGCGCCCACAGCACCCGCCTGCGTGCGTCGACGATCCGCTCAGCGCGTACATGCTCCTGTGCGCACAGCAACTCGGCAAGCCCGTCGTTAGTCCTCCGGCTCAGATCTATGCGCCAGACGTCGAGCACGCCCGGAATCGCGCATACGCGCCCACGATGGCGCGCGCTTGGCAAACTAACCGCCATGGGGAACACCCTAGACCGCCTACGCGAGCGCACTAACGGCTACACGCTGACCCCGGCCCAGTACGCGATCGTGGCCTACGCGGCCCTGGTGGCGCTCACGCTGATCGTGCTCACCGGGGCCGCGGTGCGGCTGACGGGGTCAGGTCTGGGCTGCCCCACTTGGCCGAAGTGCTACGGCAACGTCTATCCACCGCTGAACACCCACGCGGTGATCGAGTTCTCCAACCGACTACTGACCGTGCCCGTATCGATCGCGGCGGGCCTCGCCTGGTTGGGCGCGCTGCGCCGCCGTCCCTATCGGCGCGACCTGATGTGGCTGGGCGCGCTGCTGCCGCTGGGCGTGATCGGCCAGGCCGTGCTCGGGGGGTTCACGGTGCGTGGGGCGCTCGACTACGGCTGGGTGATGGGTCACTTCGCCCTGTCGATGCTGATCCTCGCGGACGCCGTCGCGCTCCTATGGCGTGCCACGCGCGTGCCCGACGGCGCGCCGTCCTCCTCGGATGTTGCCCGCGAGTCGGCGGATGTAACGCTTGTGTGGTCGGTCCGCGCGCTCGTCGCCCTCGGTGCGCTGACGATCTTCGCGGGGACCGCCGCGACAGCTGCCGGACCTCACGCGGGGGGCTCACCGGGTCAGAAGATCAACCGTCTGGACATCGACGGTCGCGGGACGATGGACTTCGTCATTCATCGCCACGGCGAGATCGCGCTCGTGTTCGGGCTGGCTTCGCTTGTCATCTGGTGGCTGGCGCGTCGGCGGGAGGCTGACCCGGCCCTGCGACGGGCGCTGACGGCACTGTGTGTACTGATCGCGCTGCAGGGCATCGTCGGTCTCGATCAGTACAAGACGCATCTCCCGACGGAGCTCGTGTGGGTGCATGTCGGGCTGGCCTGCATGGCGTGGATCGCGACTCTGTGGGCGGCCTATGCCGCCGGTCCTGGGGCCCCGTCGGTCGCGCCCGCGCAGGAGCGCCACGTGGCTCCGCGGGCGCGGATTTCGGCCTGAACCGCCCTAAAAACGCCTCGCGGCAGGTCCGGTTGCACATTTGGCGAGCGGCAGCCAAATGACCCGTATTCGTGGGGATTGCGGGGCATATGCCACCGAAACGCGGCGAAATTGGCCACTCACGAGGCCTCAAACCCGGAAATTAGGGGTTCTATTGAGCCCAAATCCAACAATTGAGCGTGTCGTCGTCCTGTCCAGCGGTTAGCCTGCTCGCAGCAACGACACCCGAGAAGGGAGTGCCATGACCAAGAACGAGCTAGCCGACAAGGTCGCGGGGAAGACCGGAATGGCTGCGAGCCACGCGCGCGAGGCCCTCGAGGCCGCGATCGATGCGGTAACCGACGAGCTGGCCGCCGGGGGTGAGGTCGCACTGGCCGGCTTCGGCAAGTTCAGCGTCAGTCACCGCGCCGCTCGCCAGGGACGCAACCCGTCCACCGGTGAGACGATCAACATCGCCGCCAGCAAGGCAGCGAAGTTCTCCGCGGCGAGCGCACTGAAGAAGCGCCTGAACCCGTAGCGCACAGGGTTCGTCGAGCGAGATATTCCCAGTGTCACCGGCCTGTCGAGGGTCGGTGACGTCTGGGTGGACACGGGCGTGCGAGAGTATCCGTCGTGAGCGGAGAGTTGGATGAGCGGCGGTTGGAGGACGGCCCGCGCTACGCGCGTCGCGAGGCCCGCCGCCGCGAGCTGACTCACCGCCGTCGTCGGGCATTCGCCGGCCTGAGCCTGCTGCTCGTGGCC
>JBAUXH010000179.1:0-1568 GCA_049584155.1 Solirubrobacteraceae bacterium | reverse complement strand
CGCTAGTGTCCCGAGTCACAAGTTCGCTGCATTAGATTCGCGCTAGATTCGCATCGCCGTGCAAGATCGTCTTGGCACTGGCGATGGAGTTTTGGATGGCGGGTCGGCAGTTGGCGGCTCTGATCTTGAGCGATGGGGAACGCTCGGAACTGCGTTCGTTGGCCTCGCGGCGCAAGACGGCGCAGGCCTTGGCGCTGCGGGCTCGGATCGTTCTGGCCTGCGCGCAAGGCGGTCAGAACAAGGACATCGCGGCGGCGCTGGGTCTGGAGCGGTCGACGGTCGGCAAATGGCGCAGGCGCTTCGTCGAGCAAGGCATCGATGGGTTGCACGACGAGCCGCGCTCGGGCGCGCCGCGTACGATCGACGATGCGCGCATCGAGGCGGTGATCGTCCAGACGCTGGAGAGCATGCCTGCGAACGCCACGCATTGGAGTTCGCGCGACATGGCCAAGCAGAGCGGCCTGTCGGTGTCCAGCGTGCAGCGCATCTGGCGGGCCTTCGGGCTGCAGCCGCATCGCATGGAGACCTTCAAGCTTTCCAGCGATCCCAACTTCGTGTCCAAGGTGCGCGATGTGGTCGGGCTCTACGTCTCGCCGCCCGAGCGCGCCATCGTGCTGTGCGTGGACGAGAAGTCCCAGATCCAGGCGCTCGACCGCACCCAGCCCCTGCTGCCGATGCGTCCGGGCCAGCCCGCCCGTAGAAGCCACGACTACAAGAGGCACGGCACCACCTCGCTGTTCGCAGCCTTGGACATCGCCACCGGCCACGTCATCGGCAAATGCTACAGCCGTCACCGCGCCAGCGAGTTCCGCAAGTTCCTCGACGAGATCGAGGCCGCGGTCCCGGGCAACCTCGACGTCCATCTCGTCATGGACAACTACGCCACCCACAAGACGCCGCTGGTGCGCAACTGGCTCGCCAAACGACCGCGCTGGCACGTTCACCTGACCCCGACCAGCGCATCCTGGCTCAACCAAGTCGAGCGCTTCTTCGCCGTCATCACAGACAAGAAGATCAGGCGCGGCGTCTATCGCAGTGTCGCAGCGCTGCGCGCCGACATCGCTTCCTTTATCGAGCGTCACAACGCCGATCCCAAGCCCTTCAAGTGGACAAAGTCCGCCGACGACATCCTCGCATCCATCGAGCGCTTCTGCCGCTACAACGCTCCGGCAAAACCGTGATACAAGACCGCGAACTTCTGGTTCAGGACACTAGCATTGCGGGAATTTGCCGAAGTTCAATCTTTACTAGATGCCGGATATGTGACACTTTCCGCGCGCAAGGGCTATCAGCCGCGTCGCGCGGCCCGAGGCCCGGCCTGCCGAAAGGGGCTCATGATCATGGTCGAGATCACCAAGGGGAAGAAGAAATCCTCGCGCGCGAAGGCGGCGCCGGCGAAAGTCACAACCCTCGCCGTGGGCGAGGAAGATCCGCCCATCACCACACTCGTCTGGGGCGAGGAGCACCCGCCCATCACGACGCTCGTGTTCGGCGAGGAGCACCTGACCACGCTCGCGCTCGGCGAGGAACACCCCATCACTCAGATCGCCGGCGAAGAGGGCGGCACC
>JBAUXH010000178.1:0-6039 GCA_049584155.1 Solirubrobacteraceae bacterium | reverse complement strand
GGCCCGAGCGCAGCTTCACCGTGATCGGCAGCTCGCGCCCAGCGTCCGCGGCGCCCTCCCCCGCGGCACGCGCGACCGCCACGGCCAGATCGGGATCGGCGAGCATCCCCGCGCCCGCGCCCGTCTTGCGCACCTTCGGCACGGGGCAGCCCATGTTGATGTCGATCGCATCGGCCGTCGTGCTCGCCGCCACATGCGCCGCGGCCGAGCGCATCACCGCCGGGTTCTCGCCGAACAGCTGTATCGACACGGGTCCGCCGCTCATCCCGGCGGGCCCGGGAGCGCGCTCCTCGGAATGGATACGCAACATCTCCACGCACGTTTTTTCGTTCCCGTAATAAATCGCATGCGAAGAGACCATCTCCGAGACCGCCATCCCCGCCCCGTAACGCTTGGCCTGCAAGCGCACGAACCAGTTGCCGATCCCAGCCAACGGCGCCAGCAACACGCGGTTGGGCACCTCCAAGGGACCCAACATCCAGGGATCAGTCAACAAAGTCATAACGCCATGATTACGCAGCGATCCATGCTCCGCACGCGTAGGCCCCCGTCAAATCGCCGCTTACATTTATCGCCGGTCGCAGACCGGCCGGCGACTCCGTAAAGATCAGTTCCTGCACTGACTCATCTCCGGCAAGCCCACGACGCACATGTCGCCATACGAGGTAGCGGCGTAACTGAGATAACCCACACCATCATTGCTGCCCACCCCGCACCGGCAGCACCGCGCTCTAGCTGTTGCGCTCGTGCAGCAACCGCAACCCGGTGAGCGTCAGCAGGTCGTCGACCTCCTCGATCTCCTCGGTATAGGGCACGACCAGCGGGGAGAGACCGCCCGTGGCGATCGCCGGCGCGTGCTGGCCTAGCTCGTCGTAGAGCCGTCTGAGGATCGCGTCGATCGCACCGGCGTAGCCGAACACGACGCCCGAGCGGATCGCGTCGATCGTGTTCTTACCGATCACGCTCTTCGGTGGCGCGAGATCGACCTTGGGCAGGCGCGCGCCGCGTTCGGTGAGCGCTTCCAGGGAGACCTCGATGCCGGTCATCAGCGAGCCGCCAAGATAGTCGCCGTCGGACGAGATGACGTCGAACGTGGTGGCGGTGCCGAAGTCCACGCATACCGCCGGTCCGCCGAAGCGCTCGCGCAGAGCAACCGCGTTGACGAGCCGGTCCGCGCCGATCTCGCGCGGATTGTCGTAGCGGATCGCCATACCCGTCTTCGTGCCGGGTCCGACAATGTGCGTCTCGTGGCCCAGATATCGCGAAGCCATCGTCGCCCACTCGGGCTCCAGCTGGGGCACCGTCGAGGAGACGATCGAGGCGTCGATGTCCGCGAACGACAGCCCGCGCAGGCCGAGCAGGTTGCCAAGGGCGGCGCCCAGCTGGTCGGCCGTGGACTCCCGCACGGTCGCGAACCGCCAGTGCTCCACGAGCTCATCGTCGCGGAACGTGCCGAAGTGGGTCTGGGTGTTGCCGACGTCGACGACCAGGAGCATGGGCAGAGTGCGGGGTAGGAGACGGATCAATGGCTCGCCTGCGCGAGCGCGAAGGAGGCATTATGCTGAGGACCATGACGAGGAGGCCTCGAGGCGGATGAACGTGAAGCTGTATGTGCTACCGGGATCGCACCCGTGCGCCGCGGTCGAACAGACGCTGAGGCTGAAGGGCATCGAGTTCGACCGCGTCGATCTGGTGCCCATGACCCAGATGCTGATCGGGCCACTGCGCTATGGCGGACCGACGGTTCCGGGCATGCGCATCGACGGCGAGAAGCTCGTGGGTTCGCGCACGATCATGCGTCGCCTGGACGAGCTGGCGCCCGAGCCGCCACTGCTGCCGCCCCCGGGAGACGAGCGCTACGCACCCGTGCTGGAGGCCGAGCGCTGGGGCGATGAGGTCTTGCAGAGCGTGCCGCGTAGGATCCTCGACGTCGGCTTCCTGCGCCAGCCGCACGCGATGTTGAGCTACGCGAGCGACGCCAAGCTGCCGATGCCGAGCGCGCTGATGAAGCCCGCCACGCCGCTTACGGCCAAACTTATGGCGTTCAGAAACAAGGCCCGCGACACCACCGCAAGAGCGGACATCGCGGCGCTCCCTGGACAGCTCGACCGCGTCGACCGCTGGATCGCCGAGGGCCTCATCGGCGGCGAGCAGCCCAACGCAGCGGACCTTCAGATCGGCTCGACGATCCGCCTGTTGATGAGTATCGGCGACATCCGCCCTCTGATCACCGACCGCCCCGCGGCGAAGCTCGCGAACTACTTCCCGCCGCTCGTCGGCGGGATCGAGGCCGGCGTGCTGCCGGCCGAGTGGTTCCCCGCCGCGCCCGTCGCTGCGTAGTCGGCCTGCAACCCGTCTGTCCCGGTCTCCGAGCCGAGGCGATTAAGGGGATAGTGGCCACTACCATCCGTGACATGACCGCCAGGGAGCGCCTGCATCGGCTTGTGGACGAATTGAGCGAGGCCGAGGCGGAGAATGCACGCGTCGTCGTAGAGGACACCCAGGCCACGGACCGCAAAGAGCGCGAGATCGACCGTGCGATCGTCGCATCGTATACACGCATGCCGCAGGATCCGCCCGATGGGTGGGGGGATCTGCCCCAACAAACCGAGGCGCTGATGTCCGAAGCCATGCGAGATCTGGACGCCGAAGAGCGCGCTGCGGGGTTTCCGCCGTGGCAGCGCGATAGCTCACAATGAGACGCGGCGAGATTTGGTGGGGGGAGGCTCCAGAACACGGACGACGCCCCTACCTCGTTATCACTCGCGACCGATCCATCTCCGTCCTCAACAAACTGATCGTCGTGCCTGCCACACGCAACGCGCGTGACATCGCAACCCAGGTGCCGTTGGATGTCGAGGATGGAGTGCCCTATCCCTGCGCACTGGCCTTTGACAACATCACCACCATCCGCAAGGCGCTACTCACAGAGCCCATCGCCATGCTGGGGCCGGCCAAGCTCCACGGGTTGTGCAAGGCGCTCGCGATCGCCGTCGACTGCTAGGGCGCTACGACTCCCCCGGTCTCAGCCGCGCAACACCATGCTCCGGATTACGCTCGCCGACGCGCCTGTCAGAGGAGTAAGCACGATCTGCACCGTCAACGCGAGGCGGTGATGACGACGCAGCGCGGTGCGCGCGCGGACGCTCAGGGGCGTCGCGAAAGAGACGACGCCCGCGTGCACCGCCGAGCGCAGCAGACGTCCCACGCGGACTCCGCTCGGGCGATGGGCGGCGGCCAGCGACGCGCCCGGTGCGAATAGAGCGACTTCGAGCCTGCCCCCGGCGCCAGCAGCGGACACCTCGATCGAGCCGTGCACCGAGGAGCCGTGCTGGGAGGCGGCGAGCGTCAACGCGCGCGAGCCTCCGACCAGCGGCGAGCCGCCGATCGGGACCGGCGCGGGGAGGGAGATGGGCGCGAACGCGATCAAGGTGGGTGTGACCACTGGCGTGTTCGTGATACCCGACGGGCCCGACACAGGAGTCTGTGACGGTGGCGTTTCGGTGCTCGGCGGCGACGGCGGTGAGGTGGTGGTGAACGTGCGGTCCACGCCGCTCGCGGGCCCCGAGACGTTGTCGGCGATCAGCTCGTAGTGGTAGACCGTGCCCGGCGCCAGCCCCGTCAGCGGCGCCGAGACCGCGTGAGCGCTCCGGTCGGCGCCGGCCGGAAGTTCCGGGGTGCTAAGACCGTATTCGCTCGTGAGGCCGTAGACGAACGAGTACGTGCTCGCCTGCCCGCCCGGATTGACGGTGCCGGAGAGGGTCGCGCCGGTTTCTCCGATCGCGCTTGCCGCCCCGGTCGTGGCGGTGGGCGGTCCGGGCGGTGTGAGCGTCGTGAACGTGCGGTCGGCGCCCTGCACGGAGCTCTGGCCGGAGGCGAACCTAGCCACCAGGCGGTAGTGGTAGAGGATGCCCGGCGTCAGCGCGCCGACGGGCGCCGACACGGAATGGTTGAGCGCATCGGCCGTTCCGGCCGACTGTTCGGTGGTGGCGGCGCTGTATGTGGTGCTCGTGCCGTACTGAAAGAAGTAAGACGTCGCCTGGCTGCTCGGGTTGACCGTGCCCGTGAGGGTCGCGCCGGTTTCGGTGATCGTGCTCGCTTCGCCGGTTGTCGGGGTCGGCGGGACGCTGCCGTTGGCGTTCACGTAGATCGTGCCCGACATCGCGCGGCCGTGGACCGAGCAGTAGTAGTTGTAGACGCCTTCTTTCGAGAATGTGCACGTCCCTTTCCAGCTGTACCCGGAGTGCGCCACGCCGACGGGGACCTTGCCCGCGCCTTCTTCGCAGGCCGGTGTCGCGGGGGCGTTTTCCCAGATAACCCCGTGCGGGACTTCGCTTGAGGCGTTAGTGAACGTGACCGCGGCGCCGCTCGTCGTGACCTCCACCGGAGTGGGTTCCCAGAAGTGCCGTTCTTCGTTGTAGAACCTGCCCAGCGATTCGTTCAGCGCTTCCACACCGGCCGTGCTCGCGGAGCTGACGGTGATGGTTGGCGTGGCCGAGATCGCGGCCATTCCCAGCATCCCCGCGATTGCCAGCCTCCCCGCGATTGCCAGCCTCCCCGCGATTGCCAGCCTGACCACGCGGGATCTGACTTCGCGGGAACCCACCGCGCGCAAGCCCACCGCGCGATTCAGACATCCCTCTCCCCTACCCATATGTTCCTCTCCCGATGTCGATTACCGGTGCAGCACGACGCTCCTGCTCAAGACACCCGGCGCCCGCGCGGCGGGTGTGAGCACGACCCGAACATTCACCGCCAGGCGCGTGTGGCGGCGCAGCGCGGCGCGAGCACGCGCGGTCAACCCGACAGCGAACGAGGCGACCCCGGCATGGACGGACGAGCGCACGTAACGCCCGATGCGAACCCTGGACGAACGATGTACGGCGGCCAGCGATGCGCTCGAGGCGAACAGTGCGACTTCGAATTTGCCTCCGGCCCCCGCCGAGGAGACGTCGATCGAGCCGTGAACCGACGGTCCATGTTGGGAGGTGGTGAGTCTCAGCGCATGCGCTCCCCCCGCGAACGGCGAATCGGCGACTCCGGAGGACCCTCCGGGGCCGCTACCTCCCGGAGGCGCCGGACCGCCTTCAGGGCCCGGTGCGGGACCGGGCGTGGGTGTGCCGGCGCCCGATACGACGATCGTGCCCGTCATTTCCCGCCCGTGCACGGTGCAGTAGAAGGTGTAGGTGCCGGGGTGCGCGAACGTGCACGTGCCACTCCAGTTGGTGGCAGAGGATGCGGCGCTCGTCCCGACCGGGACTCCGGCGCTGCAGGTCGGGGTCGCCGGACCGCCGACCCACTCCACGCCGTGGGGGACCGTCGAGCCGGGGTTCTTGAGCGCCACCACGCCGCCTTCGCCGACGGTCACCTGCGACGGCGCCCAGGCGTGGTGTTCTTCCGAGTACAGGCTGGCGGGGATGTTTTCGGCTTCGATCGTCGGACTTGTTTCTGAGCCGGCAACGGCCGGAAGCACGACAAGCGCCGCGGCGAGCACCGCGAGCAGGGGCAGGGGCAGGAGGGAGAGGGTACGTCGAGAAGCCTTCATCGCCAACACAGACGCCTCGCCACGCAGAACCTTCCCGGCGCTACAGTCGCAGGGTCATCCGCACGCTCGACCCGCAATCGCTGACGCAGCACGTGGACCGCATGTATCGCGCGGCGTGGGCATTGTGCGGTCGTAGAGAGGACGCGGAGGATCTCGTGCAGGAGACGTTCGCGCGGGTGCTAGCGCGCCCGCGGGTGGTGCGAGGCGAGGATGAGGCGTACTACCTGATGCGCGCGCTGCGCAACACGTTCTATACGAGTAGGCGCACCGCGAGCCGCCGCCCGCTGACGGGCGCCGCGCTGGAGGACGTCGTCGTGGCCGACCCGCGGCCGACGAGCCGTCCGGAGCGGGCGATCGAGGTGCAGGAGCTGTATGCGACGATCGCGCGGCTGCCGGAGGACTTTCGCCTGGCGCTGGTGGCGGTGGACGTGCTCGGCCTGTCCTACCGGGAGGCCGCGCGCGCGCTGAAGGTGCGCGAGGCGACGATCACGACC
>JBAUXH010000177.1:0-10314 GCA_049584155.1 Solirubrobacteraceae bacterium | reverse complement strand
GCGCGGGTGATCTTCTGGATGTTCTTAACCGAACCGATCCGGTTCTTGACGTCGCGCTGCGAGGCCATAGCTATGCCGCCTGAGCCTCCGGCTCGGGTGCGCGCTCAGTGGAACCGTCTCGGGCTGGGGGCAGAGGCGCGTCGTCCTCCAGCGGCTGACCCTCCTCGTCGAGGTCGTAGCCGAAGTCCTCCGCGAACGCCCGCGCCGCGTCGTTCAACGCCTCTTGGGTCTCCTTCGACCAGTCGCCGCCGGCGATCTTCGCACGCACATCTGAGTGTTCGGAGTGCATCCGTTCGGTCAACCCCGTCAGGAACTCGGGCACGCGCTCGACGTTCAACCGGTCAAGGAATCCGTTCGTGGCGGCATAGATCTGCGTGGTCTGATCCTCGACTGGCAGCGGCGCGCGCTCGTTCTGGTTGAGCGTCTTCACGATCCGCTCTCCGCGCGCGAGCGTGCGCTGGGTGTCCGCGTCGAGGTCCGAGCCGAACTGCGCGAACGCCTCGAGGTCGCGGTACTGCGAGAGCTCGAGCTTGATCCGCCCCGCGACCTTCTTCATCGGTCCGATCTGCGCGTTGCCGCCCACGCGCGAGACCGAGATGCCGACGTTGATCGCCGGGCGCACGCCCGAGTTGAACAGCTTCGGCTCGAGGAAGATCTGCCCGTCGGTGATCGAGATCACGTTCGTGGGGATGTACGCAGAGACGTCGCCGGCCTGCGTCTCGATCACCGGCAGCGCCGTCAGCGAGCCACCGCCGAGCTCCTCGTTGAGCTTGACCGCGCGCTCCAACAGGCGCGAGTGCAGATAGAACACGTCGCCCGGGTATGCCTCCCTGCCGGGCGGACGGCGCAGCAGCAGCGACATCTGCCGGTAGGCGTAGGCGTGCTTGGTCAGATCGTCATACACGCACAGCGCATGGCGGCCGTTGTAGAGAAAGTGCTCGCCCATCGCACAGCCCGCGTAGGGAGCCATGAACTTGATCGGCGCCGCCTCATCCGCGGAGGCCGCCACGATGATCGTGTTCTCCAGCGCGTTGTTTTCCTCCAGTGTCTGCGCGAGCGCCACCACCGTGGACATGCGCTGACCGATCGCCACATACACCGACACCACGCCCGTGTCGCGGTTGTTGATGATCGAGTCGATCGCGATCGCCGTCTTGCCCGTCTGACGATCGCCGATGATCAGCTCGCGCTGGCCGCGCCCGATCGGGATCATCGCGTCGATCGCCTTCAGCCCAGTCTGCATCGGTTCGGTCACCGGCTGGCGCTGCACCACGCCCGGGGCCTTGAACTCCGCCGGGCGGGTTTCGGTGGTGTGGATCTCGCCCTTGCCGTCCAGCGGACGACCCAGCGGGTCGACGATCCGTCCGAGCAGCGCCTCGCCCACGGGGATCTCCAACAGCCGGCCCGTGCGCTTGACCGTGTCGCCCTCGCCGATCCGCTCCCACTCGCCGAACAGCACCGCGCCGACGTTGTCGGACTCGAGGTTCAACGCCAACCCGGTGACGCCGTGCGGTAGCTCGAGCATCTCGAACGACATGCAGTTCTCCAACCCGTGCAGTCGTGCGATGCCGTCGGCCACCGACAGCACGGTGCCGACCTCGGTCAGCTCGGCCTCGCCGGCGCCGAGCCCCGCGATACGGCTCTTAAGGATGCTGGTTATCTCGTCTGGGTTGATCTGCATGGCGATTTCGGATGGCTCCTTGTAGATTCGGTCGGCGATTCTTCGTTCAGGCGGCGGCGGACGCCACCTGCTTGCGCAGTTGCTCCAGTCGACTCCTGATCGAGGCATCGAGGATCGAGTTCCCGACCCTCACCACGATCCCACCGAGGATGTCGGGGTCCACGCGCGTGCTCAGCGTCACCTTGCGTGATGTGCTCTGTCCGATCGAGGCGCCGATGCTCTCGGTCGTAGCCTCGTCGAGCTCGATCGCGCTCGTCACCTGTACCGGCAGCACCCTGTTGGCCTCAGCCCACAGCCGCTCATACTCGCGCCTGACGCGGAATATCACCGGCATACGGTGATTCTCGATCAGCAGCTTCAGGAATCCCACGAACGCCTCCTCGGCGCCTTCCAACAGCCCGTCTAGTGCCTGCTGCTTCTCGGTTGTGGAGAAGTAGGGCGAAAAGAAGAACAGCTTCAGCTCGCGATTTTGTTCCAGTGCATCGGCGAACTGGCCGAGCTGCTCGCGTAGCTCCTCCACCTTGCCCTGCTCCTCGGCCACCTCGAACAGCGAGCGACCGTATACCTGGGCGAGCTCCTCCATTAGTTGTTGCTCGCCCCGGATGACAGGCCCGAGAAGTCGAGCTCCCCCAGCGCCTCCGCCACCAGGCGCTTCTGATCTGAGTCGTCGAGCGTCTTGCGCGTCACCTTCTCGGTGGCCATGATCGTCAGCTCGGCGACCTCGCGACGGATGCCATCGATCGCGCGCTCAGTGGCCATCTCGATCTCGTGCTCAGCGCGCTTAGCCGCCTCGGCGGCGATCCGCTGTGCCTGCTCTTTGGCCTCCTGCTCGTGGGACTCGGCGGTCTGGCGCGCGCGCTGGACGATCTCATCCGACTGCTCCCTGGCCTCCTTCAAGCGCTCGCGGTACTCGGCCAACAACCTGTCGGCCTCCTCGCGCGTGCGCTGTGCGGAGTCGATCGAGTCTTCGATCGTCTTCTGTCGGCGTTCCAACGCCTCGCTGATGCGCGGGAACGCGAGCCGCGCGAGCAGCACCATCGTGACGCCGAATACGAGCAGGGTCCACACCATCAACCCGACGCCCGGCTTGATCAGGAAACTACCGTTCGATGCGAGGACTCCCATCGCGCTAGACGATGAACGCGGCCAGCAGCCCGGCCACGAGCCCATAGAAGAAGCAGGCCTCGGTCAGCGCGAATCCGAGCCACTGCAGCTGGGTGATCTCGTCGCGCATCTCGGGCTGACGGGTGATCGCTTCGATCGCCTTGCCGAAGATGATTCCGATGCCGACGCCCGCGCCGACGGCGCCGAGACCGCCGCCGACTCCGAGACCGATCGACTTACCGGCCTTGGCGGTTTCTTCGGTCGCGGTCGCAAGCAACGTTATGAGGGCTATATGCACATTCACTCCTTTTGGCGATTTTCGGCGTTAGTTGATGATTGTCCGGCGGTGGTGTGGTCGGGTTGCTGTGTTGGTGTTATCGACTAGCGGATGTGGTTCTACTCGATGCGACTTGTCAGTGATCTTCGGCGACCGCGCCGCCGAGGTAGATCGCGGTGAGCGTCGCGAATATGAACGCCTGCAGCGCGGCGACCAGACCGACCTCGAACGCGAACAGCGCGATACCGAACGGCAACGTGAACCAGCCCAGCGCGGAGATGCCCAGAATCACCGCCAGCGCTCCCGCCATGAACAGGATGATCAGATGCCCCGCCAGGATATTGGCGAACAGGCGAATCGTCAGCGACAAGATGCGCATCAGATTCGACAGGACCTCGAGCATGAAGATCGCGACGGCCATCCCGCCCGTGACGCCGCCCGGGACGAGCCCTTTCAGGTAGCCGATCGGACCCTTCGCACGCACGCCTTCGAAGGTGTAGGACACGAACACCACCAGCGCGAGGGCCAGCGGGATCGCGATGTTGGCGGTCGACGCGTACAGCGAGAACGACGGTATGTGAGTCCCGAACACGCTCAATTCGTGCTCGGTGTTCGTCGGCAACGGGATGTAGCCGATCAGGTTCGAGAACATGATGAACAGGAACAGCGCCCCGATGAACGGAAACCACTTGGCGGCCATCTTCTCCTCCATCGCGCTGCCGGTGATGTTCTCGCGCATCAACTGGTACAGGGTCTCCACCGCGGCCTGCACCTTGTTCGGTCGCTGCTGCATGCGCCGCGCGATCCAGATCATGCTCACGCACGTCAACGTCGCGGCCAACACCAGATACAGCACGGCCTTGTTGATGGAGAAGGCCCCCAAGCTCACCCAGTTGTCGAGTTTGAACTCGTTCTGCGGTTCAAAGCTCGTGTTGCGGGTGCCGTGGAACCCGTAGATGATCCCCAGCACGATCACGCCGCCGATCCATACCCCGCCCAGGATCAGCAGTTTTCGTTTGGTGCTCAGCTTTTGGCGGGCGCCATGCTCATCGCCGGTCGCGTTCGTCGCGGTGCCCTCACCTTGACTGCTCTCCAGGGCAACGCTCATGAGGCGCTCGGCGTCCGCAGGGCACTCGTCCGCAGTGGAGTTCCACGCGTCACGAACGACATCACGAGGTAAACCGTGAATGCGGCCAGCACGAGCGCGGCCGCCATGATCCCATCATCCTTACCCCCGGCATATCGGGCGAGGATCACCGCCAGTGCAATCAGCCACAAACGACCCATCATGCCCCCGACCTGCAGTCCGGCTTTGAGCTTCGGATCTGGGGCTCGCATAGCCCGCTCCTGCATCCACACCATCCCCGCACGCGTCAGCAGCCAGGCGCACGCGCCCACGAGGTAGCCGAGTAGCGGCAGACCCGCGATCAGCACGAACGGGGCTGTCGCGAGCACCAGGCACACGTCGAGATAGCGCAGAGTGGTCACGTCAGTTCAGGGATCCCGGAGATCCGTGGCACTGCGTCCACAGGCGCCGGCGATTGCGCGGCGGAACTCCCAGCACCCGCGCCTGCCATCCATACGGGCAGGCACGCCGCGCCAGCCTGCGCCGGCGCGCCATCAGCTTCACTCCCACACGCCGCACCGGCATCCCGCTCGCCGAGAAATGTCCTATGGCGAGGTGCCTCGTGCGACGGATAATCGGCGTTTCCTCGGGCAGCTTGTGGCCGTTCTCAACCATCTCGCCAGCGTCGATAGCGTCCGTCCCCTCGATATGCATGACCGGCGCCGGAGCGACGCCGCCCTCCTCCGCCGGAACATACCCATCCGCGGGCACGCGATCCTCACCGCCCCGACTGGACAGGGGCGAGTCGGCGCGACGGCGGCCGGCCTCTACGTAGCCTTCGTTGACCTCAAAATCTGGCATCTACTCTTTGCCTCCTTGCAGGCGCAACCGACCCCGCCCTGGTGCGGACGAACGGTCAGGTCCTGCGCTATTGCAACCTCAGCGCTTGTGGACCGCCTGCGATGACGAATTCAGTCTACCTGGTATCAGACTTCGTAACAAGTTTGTGACATGCGCCACGCGGGGTGGGCGGATTTTGCGGAGAATGGTTAGCTCGATAAGCATCGCTACTACCAGCGTCGCGAGACCCGCGAGCACATCCAGCACATAGTGATTGCCGGTAGCCAGCACCGCCGCCGCCGTCATGCACGGGTACAGCACCGCCACGCCCCGCATCCACACGCGCGAAGACAGCCGCCACAGCGCGACCGCACACCACGCCGCCCACGCCATGTGCAACGAGGGCATCGCCGCCAACTGGTTGGCGGCCGAGGCCAGCGCGCCCGTGTGCCAGGACCCGAACGCGTGCGTGGAGGCGACGACGTCGCTGAACCCATCGGCGCGGAGCATGCGTGGCGGCGCGACCGGGTACAGCCAGAAGATCACGAACGCGAGCACGTTGGTGAGTACGAGCACGTTGCGCAGCGGCCGGTAGATGTCAGCGCGACGCACCCACAACCAGCCCAGCAGGCCCAGCGTGACGATGAAATGGGCGTTGTCATAGTAGTCGGAGACGACCAACCCGAGCGTGTGATGGCTCGCAAGCCAGCGGTCGAGCGAAAGCTCGGGATCGATGCCCAGCCAGCGCTCGGCCGCGAGCACGCTTTCACCGTGACTCACCGCGGCGTGTAGACGCAGCGGCGCGAAGTTCGTGATCGCGTCGTATACCCAGCACAGCCAGACGATCACCAGCGCCTCTACCCACCAGCGCGTGCGGGTGACGGTTACGCGTGCGACTCGTGCCCGCGTGCGCGGCAGGGTCGGCAGCGGCTGAACCCCCGCGCCAGGCTGCTGGACGGCCGCCGCCGCGGCACCGTCTGAATCGAACGAAACGACGTTGGACAAGCCCTTAATCCTATCCGCCCGCTCTCGTGAAGCTCTGGGGCCTGGGGTCTGAGGCGTGCTCAGGCGCGCTCGGGCGCGCGACGTCGAGGCGATGGCGCGCCAACGTCGCCCCTGAGATCAGGGCGCGACCGGCCGCAGGCCGCGCTGTGCGAGCGTGTCGAGCACGCGGGGCAGCGCCACAACGGTGCGCTGCCAGGAACCGGGCGCCGAGTAGTCGTCGGCGTCGTGCAGCAGCAGCACCGCCCCTTCGCTGGCACCGTCTGTCACGCGCGCGAGAATCGACTGCGGGGTGGCCCGCGCCTCCCAGTCACGGCCCCAATGGCTCCACAACAACGTACGCCAGCCGTGTGCGCGCGCGACGCGCAGCGCTGTGGCGTTCAGCACCCCATACGGCGGGCGATACAGGCTCGGCGAGCGGCCGGTCTCCTCCTCGATAGTCGCCCGTGCACGAGCGATGTCTGCGCGTACCTGCCATGGCGTCAAACGCAGCAGGTTGCGATGACGATCGCAATGCAGTCCGATCTCGTGACCCGCCGCGAGGATCTCGTGACCGAGGGACGGGTTGCGCCGCAACTGCTCGCCGACCAGAAAGAATGTGGCCCGCACACCGGCTGCCGCGAGGATCTCGAGCGTCGCGGGGGTCCCCTGCGCGTGTGGACCGTCGTCAAAAGTGAGCGCATATCCGCGTCCGCTCGCGGTACGGTCCTCCACGCCGAGCGGACGGCGCAGCGCCGGCCAAGCACCGGCGAGACCGGGCAGCAGGTAGCTGCCCATCGCCAATCCGGCCACCGCGCCGGCGGTGTAGCTGCTGCGGATGCGATGATCGTGGTTAGACATGGTCGATCTTGTGCTGGGAATCGGGGCCGCGGTGGGAGCGTCGGTCTTCTACAGCCTAGGGATCGCCCTGCAGGCGATGGACGCCAAGCAGGCGCCCGCCGAAGAGCATCTGCGCCTGGCGCTGGTGTGGGGACTGGTCAGGCGCGGGCGCTGGATGCTCGGCACGGGCCTGTCGATCCTCGGCTGGCCGTTGCAGGTGCTGGCGCTGCTGCTCGCCCCGCTGGTGGTGGTGCAGCCAGCGCTCGCGACAGGCCTGATCGTGTTGCTGTTCCTTGGGCAGCGGATGCTCGGCGAGCACGCCGGGCGTCACGAGCACATCGCGATCGCCGCGATCGTCATCGGCGTGATCGGCGCTGGCCTGTGTGCCCCTCCGCGTAGCACGGGCCATACCTCCGAGCGGCTGACGATCGGGCTCGTGCTGCTCGGTCTCGGGCTGGCCAGCATGCTGCCCTACTTGTTGCGCGCTATCCGCCGCTCGCCGGCATCCGTGACGATGCTCGGCGCAGGTCTGGCATTCGGGTGGAGTGGGATCGCGACCAAGCTCGCCTCCGATGACCTCTCCGCCGGACACCTCGTGGTCGCCGCTGCGTGGGGACTGGCGACGGCGGCAGCCTCCGCTGTGGGCGTGCTCAGCGAGTCGAGCTCGCTGCAGGCGCGACCGGCGATCCAGGTGGCCCCGGTCGTGTTCGTGACTCAGACGATCGTGCCGGTGGCGGTAGCGCCGCTGCTGTTCGGCGAGAGCTTCTCCGATACCCCACTCGGTGGCGTGCCGCTCGCGCTCTCGCTGGCGCTGCTCGTGGCCGGCGCCGCCGCGCTCGTGCGCTCGCCCTTGCTGCTCGCCCTGATGGGCGGCGAGCCGATCAGCCACGACAGCGGCTCGGCCCCCAGTCCGTCGCCACCAAGCGCGGAGACGATCCGCTCGAGCCCCGCCACCGAGGCGGAGGACCCGTCTAGCGTCACGACCAGCACTTCCCCGGCGCGCGCCGGTCGCTGAGGCAACGGAGCGCTCGCGCTCAAACGCAACGCACCGCTCACGGGTTTGGCGCCAGCCGTGCGCGCCAGCACGAGCTGGCCGACGGTCATCCCGCCCCGCGGCTGCAGAAAATAGAAGTGGTGGCGCAGACCCAGCGCGCGGGCCTGCGCGCGCAACATCCCGCGCGCTTTCACCCAGCGCAGCAGCGGACCCGAGTCGGGGATCGCCGGCAGCACTTCGTCGCCGAGCGCACGCACCCTGGAGATCGTCGTTGTGCTCGGCACCGTGCCGGCGTCGGCGAACGAGACATGGATGCCGCGCCGCGCCAGCCTACCCGCTACGAGCGCCTGAGCCGAGCTCGGCACGCGCACGATCACACCGACGTCGTGTTGCTCGGTCTTAACGCGCGCGAGCGGCTTCTCGTGCAGGATCTTCGCGGCTAGCACGCTCACCTCGTCGGTGGACATAGTCCACATGCTCACGCCCAGCAGCAATATCAGCGGCGTCAGGAACGCCACCAGCCGCAGTCGCCACAGCGGGATCGGGATCACGCGTCGGGGCGCATCAAGTACCAGCTCGGCGGCCGTCGTCTCGGTAGGGCTCATCTCGGTGGGCGCTGTGAGACCTGGCGCCCCCGGCTCCTCGGGCGCCGCCGCCGCTCGAACCCCTGCGCCGACGCCCGCAAGATCCTTCTCGGCGAGCGCCGAGGTCTGGGTCTCCTTCGCAACCGCCGGTGCGACTTCGGCAAAGCTCGCGCGCACGTGTTCGCGCAACTCGCTCGTATCGTTGGCGAGCCGCAGCAGGTTCAGATCGGCCATCGCACGCGTATTCAGCCGCGCGTGCCCGACCGGCAGCCCGTAGGAGACCACGGGGGTGCCCGCGGCCTTCGCCTCCAGGCAGGTGACGCCACCGGTGGAGTGCACGAGCACGTCGGCGGCAGCCAGCAGCCGCGGCATCTCCTCGGTGAACCCATACACGTGCACCTGCTCCTGTTCGGCGAAGTCCTCGTCCAAGCGTTCGCGCAGCTGCTCGTTGCGCCCGGCCAGGCATACGATCGCGCTCACCTCGCCCTCGTGCAGCAGCTCGTGCACGGCGCCCGATATGTCGCCCACGCCCCAGCCACCACCGGAGACGACGACCATCCTGCCCGCCTCCGGCAGGCCCAACGCGCGGCGGGCCTCCAACGGACAGCGAGGCGTCGTGAACTCCGCGGAGATCAGCGGGCTCACCAGCTGCGCGCTGCCCGCGCCAGCGATCCGCTCGACCGGACTCATCGACTCCCCATACATCACCAGATGCATGTCGATGCCCGGCTGGGCCCAAAAGAACAGGCCGGTCAGGTCGGTGATCGTCGCGACCGTTGGGCAGTGAATCGCGTGCGTGCGGCGCAGACGCGCGAGCACGACCGTCACGGCGGGGTACGTCGAAACGATCACGTCCGGGTCATGTTCGGCGATCCGACGCGCCAGCGGGCGCGAGCCGAATAGGCACAGCAGCCGTCGCGCCGCCCAGCGAATCGGGCCGACGTGCTCCAGCAGCCAGTACACGACGGTGTACGTCCAGGGCATGAACCGCAGCTGCACCCTGTATCCGTCCTCAACGACCGGCTGCAATAGGCGCCCCATCGCGGCCAGCCCATCGATCACCGTCACCTCGGCCAGCTGCCCGGAGTCCTCAATCTGACGCGCCAGCGCACGGGCGGCCGCGGCGTGACCCTCCCCCACATCCGCGGACAGGACCAGCACGCGCTGCGGCTCGTGCGCAGAGCGCGGGCGGGATTTGCGTTGGCGGCGTCGCATATGCCTGATCTGACCTTTGCCCGGTCCTGCGGGCGATCCTGCTCGAACGCATGCCCACGGTCAAAACGCTCGCGGGAGGCTTCGTGGGCCAGCCCCCACAGGGTACGTGACATCTCAGATGCTTGCAGGGTGGGTAGACGTAACAATGACCGCATCGAGGCCACCACTCCGATACTTGCGCGGGCGAGGGACCAGGGCCGGCGCTCCACACACACCAGCGGCGAGACCGATGCAGGCGAACGCCCCCATCGCTCGCGGGCGCTGCGCGCGCTCGGGGCCATGGGCCTGTGCGGGATCCTGGCGAGCGTCTTCCTGCTGAGCGCCGGCGCAGCGAGCGGTCCGTCGCAGTACGTGCCCGCCCGCACCGGGGGCTGGCCTGACTGGCTGGCCGGGCCGTTGCGAGGCCTTGGCCTCGGCACGATCTCCTCGGGCGAGTTTCAGACGCTCACCCTGATCATGTGCGCCGGATATGCCGCTGCGCTCGTGGCTGCGCATGCGCGCGCGGTGTCGCTGCGCGCGATCGTCGTGACGGTCGTGGGCGCGAACCTGATCCTGCTGCTCGGCCCGCCGCTGATCTCCCAGGATGTGTTCGGCTATCTCACGTTCGCCCGCATGGGCGTGCTGCACGGCCTCGACCCCTATACCCACGTCGCCTTCCAGGCGCCCACCGACCCGATCTACCCGTTCATCGGCTGGCCCTTTCAGCACTCCCCCTATGGACCACTGTTCACG
>JBAUXH010000176.1:0-3054 GCA_049584155.1 Solirubrobacteraceae bacterium | reverse complement strand
GCCCGGCGCCGGGCTCGCACGCGCGGCGAGAGATCGGCGCCGGCGCGAAGGGCCGTGCCTGCGATCGCCCGTCACGAGGCCCGGCCTCGCTTCATGACGCGCGGCTCACAGCCCGCGGCGTCTGATGACGTGCGAGAAAGTGCGCAGGAGGATCTTGATGTCTGTCCAGAGCGACCAGTTGGCCACATACAGGTAGTCCATCACCGCCATCTCCCGCAGCGGTGAACGCGCCGGGCCGAGGATCTGCCACGGTCCGGTCATCCCCGGGGTGAGCTCCAGGCGCCGACGGTGCCAGCCCTGGATGCGCTGATCCTCCTCGATGACCAGCGGGCGGGGCCCGACGAGGCCCATCTCGCCCTTGACGATGTTCAGCAGCTGAGGCAGCTCGTCGAGGGCGCTCTTGCGCAGGAGCCGCCCGACGCGGGTGACGCGGGGATCGTCGGCGATCTTGAAGAGGCCCTCGCGCGCCTCGTTGCGATCACGCAGCGCATCCTTCAGCGCCTCGGCGTTGGGAATCATGGTGCGGAACTTGAACACGTAGAAGCGCCGGCCGTGGCGTCCGACGCGCAGCTGGCGGAAGAACACCGGGCCGCTGGGACCGTCCAGCTTGATGGCGATCGCGATGATCGCCATCAATGGCGCCGCCACCAGCAGCATCAGCGAGGCGCCCACCAGGTCGAACGCCCGCTTGAGCGTGGCGGAGGAGCGGCTGAGCTCGAAGCGCCTGACGCCCATCAGGGTCACGCCGTGCAGGTCGTCGAACTCGACCGACGAGCCCACCACCTCGAGCAGTCGCGGCAGCACGCTGACGCGGACGCCGACTGCCTTGAGCGTGCGCATCAGGTCCAGCATCTCACCCGCGTCGGCGCTGTCGGGGGCGACGATCGCGCGATGGACGTCGAGCTCGCGCGCGAGCTCGCGAACCTCCGACAGCCGCGCGCCCGAGCAGGCGTCGGTCGACCACGAGCCGATCATGTCGAGATCCAGATGGGAGACCATCTCCGCCTTGACGCCGCAATCGGTCGTCAGCTTGCCGCGGATCGCCTCGGAGAGCTCGGCGTCGCCGATGAACAGGCAGCGCTCGGTCGGCGCGAAGTGCAGAGCGAGCGCGCGGGCGAGGGTGCGCACGAGGATCAGCAGCGCGGTGAGGGTCAGCCACAGGAACAGCGCCTCACGCCGGTTCAAGGCGCCGTTGACGATCAGCCCACCGGCGAGCCACGCCATGAGCGTGCACAGGGTGGCGACCTCGAACAGCTTGGGCACCTCGTCGAGGGTCGTCTTGCGCAGCAGCACCTCGTCGCGGTCATACAGCCCGAGCATCTTCGCGCACACGACCAGGATGGGCAGTCCAACGATGCTCATCCAGGTGAGCTGCAGTGAGCGCGAGGACAGTGCCACGGTCAGCACGAACGCGAGCACGATCGCGAGCATGTCAGCCCCGAGCAGCGCCCGGCGAAAGAGCCATTCCCGGTAGGTGGCCGCCGCCGGACGCGGCGACGTCTCGGCGATCGGCTCGAGCGGCGCCCGGCGCCTGATGCCCAGACCGACGAAGCCGCGATCGGCGATCGGGAGCTCGCTGCCGGCGTAACCGCGCGCTCCGCCCGCAAAGCCGTGACTCTCGCGATCCTGAGGACCCTCGAGCGCGGTGTGACTGGGGACGGCGCGATGCTCGGCTTTGTCCTCCAAACCCAACTCACTGCTCACAGCGTCCCCCCGCTTCCGTGCCTTTCACCGATCGGCGTCGATCCGTGACAGCTACCCATGTGCTGTGCAAGCTACACCAATTCAGGACACTTTGGAATGGCACTCGCACGCATTTGGACGATATGGCCGATTGGCGTCCAACTCCCGCAAATACAGGAGATAGACGTTGTTCAGTGATTCAAAATCACGCGCGAATCCGTAACATCTCTACGTAATCCCGCGCGCGGCAAAGGTCTGCTCGGCGACGATCGTCTCAGGGCCCGAAAGCTCGAATGCGGAGTGCAGCGCCCGTACGACCGAATCGACGCGGTCGCGGGGGATGATGCAGGAGATCCTGATCGGCGAGGTGGAGATCATCTCGATGTTGACGCCCTCGCCGGCAAGCACGCTGAAGACGCGCGCGGCGACGCCCGGGTGCGAGCGCATGCCGGCGCCGACGATCGAGACCTTGCCCATCTTCTCGTTGGCGACCAGCTCGGCGTAGGCCTCACCGACCAGCGGCTGCAGCACAGTGCGAGCGGCAGGCAGATCCTCGCTCGGAATCGTGAACGAGATCTCCGCCTGCCCGCCCGCGGAGGTGGGCTCGTTCTGCACGATCATGTCGACGTTGACACCACTCTGCGCGAGCGCCTCGAAGATGCGCGCGGCGGCACCGGGCTCATCGGGCACACCCACGAGCGTGACCTGCGCCTCGGAGGTCGAGTGGGTGACGGCGGTAATGAGAGGCTGCTCCATGGCGTCTGTCTCGCTGAGTACAACTGTACCAGGAGAGTCTTCGAATGACGAGCGGCAGTGGATGCGCACGCCGTGATTGCGCGCATACTCGACCGAGCGCAACTGCAGCACGCCGGCGCCCGAGGCGGCCATCTCGAGCATCTCCTCGAACGAGACGACGTCCAGTCGGCGCGCGTTCGGAACGATCCGCGGATCGGCGCTGTAGACCCCCGGAACGTCGGTATAGATTTCGCACACCTCCGCGCCGACGGCCGCCGCGAGCGCGACGGCGGTCGTGTCCGAGCCCCCGCGACCGAGCGTGGTGACGTCGCTGGAGTCGGTCGAGACGCCCTGGAATCCGGCGACGAGCACGATCCGATCCTCGTCCAGGGCGGAGAGGATGCGATCGGCGCGCACGTCGATGATGCGCGCGCGGGTGTGCGATGAGTCGGTGACGATGCCCGCCTGCGAGCCCGTCAGCGAGATCGCGCGGTGGCCGAGATCGTGGATCGCCATCGCGCAGAGCGCGCACGAGATGCGCTCGCCGGTGGACAAGAGCATGTCCATCTCGCGCGGATCGGGCTCCTCGGAGACCTCGGCGGCCATCGCGATCAGCTCGTCGGTGGTCTTGCCGCG
>JBAUXH010000175.1:0-3030 GCA_049584155.1 Solirubrobacteraceae bacterium | reverse complement strand
CGAGAGCACCGCGCGGCGGCCGTGCTCGCGCATGCGCGAGGCCGTTCTCTGAAGCTCGACGCGCGCGCCGGCGCAATCCAGTCCGACGGCCACCTCGGCCGCGTGCGTGGGGGTGGAGCAACTGATGGCCGCGACATCGTCGAGCACCGTACGGTCGGTGTGATGACCGACGGAGGCGATCACGGGCACCGCCAGCAGCGCGACCGTGCGGCACAGACCCTCGTCACAAAAACACAGCAGGTCGGCCAGCGAACCGCCCCCGCGCGCGACGATCGCCACGTCCACCTCGCCGACGGCGGCGAGATCGGTGAGCGCACGCGCGATCAGCGGAGCGGCATGGCGGTCCTGCACGGGAGCGAACCCCCAGACGATCCGTCCGGCCCAGCCACGCCGCGTAAGACCGGCGAGGATGTCCTCGCGCGCCTTACCGTTCTGTGCGGTCACGACCCCGATCGTGCGCGGTAGCAGGGGTCGAGAGAGCAGCTTCTGCGGCGTGAGCAGCCCCTCGGCATCGAGCTGTTTGCGCAGGCGCTCGATACGCGCCAGCAGGTCGCCCTCACCGGCGACGCGCAGGTCGGCGACCGAGAATGAGAAGCCGGGGGATGAGGTGGCGCTGCCCGGGTAGAAATCACAGCCCCCCGCGACCACGACCTGCATGCCCTCCACGGGCGCTGCGCCGCCGCCGCGAGCGAGGATCGCTTCCCAGTCGGTCAGCCACACCGCGCAGGGGATCGCGCCCGAGGCGTCGCGCAACTCAAAGTACACGCGCGCCCGTGACGGGCGCAGGTTGACGAGCTCCCCGACGAGCTGTACGCGTGTGAACGAGCGCAGCTGCGTGCGCAACGCCGAGGCATACTCGCCGACTCCGTATGGCCCGGGTAGGTCGCTGCCGGGGATGCCGGTTTGCTCAGGGGCGGGGATGTGCGTTGACACGCTTCTCAGCATAGGGCTCGCCCCCGATAGGGTCTGTGTGATGGCCAACAGCCGCAGCAAGAGTCGTAGCACTCGTCGAGGTCGAGGACGATCGCGCAAGCGCCGCCCCGAGCCGGGGGCGGCCGTCGTGGACGGCGCCGCACGCGCGGCCGATCCAGGGGCGCGCGAGGCGGGTCAAAAAAAAGCCGTCAAAGCGCGTGCACGTACACGTAGTGCACGCACTAAGAACGAGTTTCGAGACCCCCTATCGGTAGGTGAGCGTCCCCAGGCTCCCTGGCACCCATGGCCGCTGTCGGAGATGCTGATCCTGATCGGCGGCATCGGTGCGGTCATCGGGATGGCGCGCCTGGGCCACGGCGGAATCACCAACGGCGGGCCCGTCCTGTTCGCCGGGCTCGTGGCGGTCGTGCTCGGCACACTTGAGATCACATGGCGCGAGCACAACGCCGGATACCGCTCACACACGCTGATCCTGGCGCTGCTGCCGGTCGTCGTGTTCCACTCCGTCCTAGCGCTGGTACTGGCCGCGTTCACGACCGTCCCGCGTCTGCTCAACGTCGGGCTGCTATTCGTTGACGCGGCGATCTTTGCGATCCTCTTCAAACTGCTGCGCGCCCGCTTTCTGGACGCACGCGCCCGCGTCGTCGGTCGGCTCTGAGGTCCCGCAAGGTCGGATGCGCCCGATGGCCCTAGCAGGCTCCAGCCGCAGGTTCCTTTGGGATAGGCCCCCGAGCGAGGTCCTGAGCGGCGCTTGGCTCAGACGCCGCTGAGCGAGGGTAGCGGGCGCTCGCCCGTGTCCGCCGCCTCGCCCCGGGTCTCGCCTTCGAGCCCGAGCCGCTCCAGGCGTGCGATCTCGCGCTCGCCTTCCAGGCGCGCCGGGTGCTCGGCGGGAAGGTCTGCGATCAGGCGCGCGATGCGGTTGCGCAGCTGCAGGGCGAAGTGGGGGGTGGAGGCGCCCATCAGCCGGCGCACGTCCTCGACGCTCACCTCGTGGGAGCGCTCTCTGCTCAGCAAGATCGGGTCCTCTGCCTGGCTCATGCCGCCTCCGGCGCAGGCGCCCGCCAGGGGCAGTAGGGAGGCTGGTCGGAGGAGGACGTTGGGATCATTCGACGGGCAGGCTGGAGGATTCTTCAGAGGGGGGAGCGTGCGGTGAGATCTCGAGCGCCGCGTCGAGTTCGGCCTGCGTGTTCGCCGAGATCGCGCGTTCGTCGCCGATCAGCCAGCCGTGATTGTAGACGCCCTTCACTGGCTGTGAACGTGGCGAGGCCGGGCGGATGTCGTTCAGGTAGGCGCTCAGCACGCGCGGCACACCGGTGGGATCGTTGAGCAACAGCAGCGGCGCGTAGTCGCCGGTGGCGGACAGGATCGCCGCGGCCGGCGCGTCGAACGGGCGCGTCACGTTGGCGAAAGCGAGACCGTGGCCCGGTTCGCGTATGCCCCACCCGAACGAGCCGTCCGCGAACCGCGCGACGGCGATCGCGTTGCCGACGGGGGTCGCGTCTTCGCCGGAATGCACCTCGGCGCGAGTGACCGGGCCGAAGCGCCCGAGTTCGGCGAGCGTCCGTTCGCCGATCGCCGTCGAGCCGACCGTGTAAATAGAGGGTCTGCCCAGGCTGCTGAGCTCAGTGGCGGTGGCGGCGGGCACACCCGAGGAGGTAACAAACAGGATCGGCGCTCCGCTTTGGGCGGCCAGACCCGCGGCGGGCATCGCCAGCGCCTGGGGGCCGTCCACGGCCACGATGATCGCCTGCCGGGGACTCGAGCCACGCACGACGCCCAGCAGCTTGGCGACCGAGGTCGCCAGCGAGTAGGCATCGGCGGAAGCGGTTCCCTGCGCGCGATAGCCCGCGGGCGCCTCGATCGAGGATCCGAGCAGCAGTAGCTGTGCGTCTCCGAGCGCGCTCGCGCCGGTGGGGTGCATCGCACGCAACGCCAGCTCGCTGACCCGTGGCAGGCTGTGGCCTTCGGCATACAGCAGCGGCGCGCCCAGCGGAGCGCTCGCCAGCGAAGAGGCGAGAAGCGCCTCGGGCCAGTTGCTCACTTCCGCGATCGCCACCGCCTGCGGTCGCGTGTCGGCGGTCAGGCCCGGGTATGCCG
>JBAUXH010000174.1:0-3280 GCA_049584155.1 Solirubrobacteraceae bacterium | reverse complement strand
GTGCCAGGCGGCGCATGCGCCGCCTGGCGATCTCGCACATGTGCGAGATCCGAGCAGGGCCGCATGCGGCCCTGCTGCCCCCGTCGCATGCGACGGGGGCGACCCGCCTGCGGTGTCATGCGGGATCAGCCACAGAATCAGTGCGAGCGTCACGCCCAGCAGCGCGAGCCCAGCCAATCTCAAGCGCCTCCGGACCGAGCGTGCGCGGTGACTCTCGGGACCCACGCCGTTGACGATATCGCGGGCCCGGCCGGATCTACTCGACAGAGACGCGCCCCTGGAGCGTCCCCTCCGCGAGCCTTGCCCGCAGGACCTTCTTGTCGAACTTCCCCACGCTCGTCTTGGGAACCTCCTCGATGAACGCGAACTCCTCGGGGATCCACCATTTCGCGACGTGTCCGCTCAGATGCTCGTGCAGCTCGCGCGCGCCGACGATCGAGCCCTCGCGCAATACCACACAGCACAGCGGGCGCTCGGCCCAACGCTCATCCGGACGGGCGATCACGGCCGCCTCGATCACGTCCGGATGGGCCATGACCTCATTCTCGAGCTCCACCGAGGAAATCCACTCGCCTCCGGACTTGATCACATCCTTAGAGCGGTCGGTGATCTGCACATACCCGCGCTCATCGAGCGAGGCGATATCGCCGGTGCGCAGCCAGCCCGCGTCGAACTTCTCATCGTCCTGATCGCCGTGGAAGTAGCGCGCGGCGATCCACGGCCCGCGCACCTCGATCTCGCCCGTGGACTGCCCGTCCCAGGGGACCTCGACCCCTCCGTCTCCGACCAGACGCAGCTCGACCCACGGCATCGCTCGACCCTGCCTGGCGCGATCGTCCCAGTAGGCCTCCTCGTCGTCGCGCTCGGTGCTCTCATCCGGACGCGAATAGGTTGCGACGGGACTGGTCTCGGTCATTCCCCAGGCCTGGAATATGCGCACGCCATGGCGCTCCTGAAAATCGCGCATCAGCTGGCGCGGTACGGCCGAACCCCCGCAGGCGGCGTTCGAGAGCGAGGAGAGGTCGAGATCGGGGTGCTCGTCGGCGTAGCGCAGCAGGTCGGCGAAGATCGTCGGCACGCACCCCATCAATGTCGGGCGCTCGGACGCGATCAACTGTGCCAATGGCTCGGCCTGCAGGAAGCGGTCGGGCAGAATCAGATCGGCGCCGGCGAGCGCGGCGCCATGCGGCAAGCCCCAGGCGTTCGCATGGAACATCGGCACGACCGCCAGCACCCGGTCGGCGCGCGAGAGACCGACGGCGTCGCGCATGAGCGTGGCGGATGAGTGCAGGCTGATCGAGCGGTGCGAGTAGAGCACGCCCTTCGGGTTGCCGGTGGTGCCGCTCGTGTAGCAAAGAGCCGCGGCCTGGCGCTCGTCCACATCGGGGTAGTCATACCCGCCCGGCCCGGCTTCCTCGAGCAGCTCCTCGTAGTTGAGCGCGTTTGGCAGGTTGCCGGAATCGACCGGCTGGGCGGGGTTCGCCATTACTACGTAATGGCGAACGCTCTCGAAGGTCGGCGCCAACTCCTCCAGCAGCGGCACGAGCGAGGCGTCGACGAATATCACCTGGTCCTCGGCGTGGTTGGCGATGTAGGTGAGCTGCTCGGCGAACAGGCGAATGTTCAGCGTGTGCAGCACCGCGCCCACGCACGGGATCGCGAAATACAGCTCGAAGTGACGCTGGTTGTTCCACGCGAAGGTACCTACACGGTCCCCCTGCCGGACACCGAGCCGCGTGGTGAGCACGCGCGCGAGACGGTCGATCCGCTCGGCGCTCTCGGCGAAGGTCATCCGCGTGCGCGCACCGCCCTCGCCGAGCGTCACAACCTCGGCCCGCGGATCGCTGTAGCGCAGGCGGCGCAGGATGTGGTGCAGCGTCAAGGGAAAGTCGTCCTGCATCAACCCTTCGATCGCGCCCGTCATGTTCGATTGGCCTCCTCCCGCACGCGTGCCTCGGTCAGCTCACTGTAGATCGCATGCGTACGCTGCGCGATGTCATCCCAATCAAATCGAAGCACGTGCTCGGAGGCCTCGGTCACGAGCCGGTCGCGTAGCTCATCGTCGATCAGCAGCCGCTCGATCATCACCCCTAGATGCTCGGCATCGCCGCCGTTGAATCGCAGCCCGACACGCTCGCCCGAAGGAACGACCTCGCGCAGACCGCCCGTGTCGGCGACGATGCAGGGGCAGCCCGAGGCCATCGCCTCCAGCGCCACCAGCCCGAAGGGCTCGTAGATCGAGGGAACCACGCACAGGTCGGCGATGCGATACAGCGAGTGCAGTGCGTCATCGCCGATCCAGCCGAGAAACACGCCGTGCTCGGATAGTCCGAGTCGCTGCGCCTGCGCTCGCAGCTCGCCCTCGTGAGTGCCCGACCCAGCCACGAGGAAACGCACGGCGCCGACCCGCTCGATCACACCCGGCAGCGCGTCGAGCGCGAGCTGGAAGCCCTTCTCATACACCAGGCGTCCGATCAGCAGCACCAACCGGTCCTCGGGCCGGGCGAACTCACGGCGCAGCGTCTCCAGGTCATCGACCGGCTGCAGGTCCCGGGGATCGATCCCATTGGGAATGACCGCGATGCGCCCCTCGTCGATGTCGAAGATGTCCGCCACGTGACCACGCATGTAGTAGGAGCAGACGATCACCCTCGCGGCCCGCTGCGCCATCGCGCGCTCGACGGAGTGGATATGAGCCTGCGGCTCGTCCTGCACCCAGCCCTGATGACGGCCGTGCTCGGTCGCGTGAATCGTCGTCGCGTAGGGGATCGCGAGGCGATCGGACAGCTCCGAGGAGGCGTGCGCGACGAGCCAGTCGTGCCCGTGGATCAACTCGTAGGAGCGTTCCCCGGCCAGCGCCAGTCCGGCGGCGAGCATGTCGTCGTTCATACGCTCCACCCACGCGACGAAGCGGTCGAGATCTCGTGGCCAGCCGGGCTCGGGCACGCGATATACACACACCCCCCCGCGCTCTTCCATGGATGTCTCCGCAGACCCCTCGCCCGCCCCGCGGGTAAGCACGTCCACCTCTACGCCCCGGCGCACGAGTGCCTCGGCGAGCTTGCGCACATGCCGCGCCAGACCGCCCTCGATCACCGGCGGGTACTCCCAGGAGAGGAGCAGCACACGAACGCTCATCCCTTGCACCCTATCTCGCGCCCCATCCAGACGCGATCGAGCAGACTGGACGTGTGGAGGTCGTGCTCGAAACCGCATGGGAAGGTCTGCAGAACGCGCTGCTGATGGCCTGGCAGGTGTGGTGGGCGCTCGTGCTGGGGTT
>JBAUXH010000173.1:0-1681 GCA_049584155.1 Solirubrobacteraceae bacterium | reverse complement strand
CGCTATCAGCCGCCGGTACAGTAATGCGGACGTATCCTGGCAGGAGCCGCACAGCTCTGTCGCGGCGCGTGCGATTGCGTCGACCTGCGCATGGACCCGCTCTGAAGAGAAACGGTTCGCATGGTGGCATTCATCTGCGCGATCATCTCGGGGTCATTTTCCGGCACCAGAATCACCGCGTGCTGTTCGCCGTTCTTCAGCTCGCCCTGGGCCGCGATCACGCCGGTCCCGGCTCGGGTGAAAGTGGGTGCCGTCTCGTTCCAAGCGAATGGCGGCGGATCAAGATCAGCCAGTTCCCATCTCCATCCTGTCCGGTGCGCCTTCCGCCCGGTTCTTTTCGGGCTTGGTGTAGTTACGATCAGCCACGCGGATTACCACTCTTAAGGAGTCAAAATTGCGTGCCGATTCACAATTCCCCGACGTTGTTGATCTTCTGCGTTCGTTTTTTGCTAAGTCCGTGGAACTCCAATATCCTAATCGTAGCGTGCGCTGACTGCTGGAATGGCTCTGATAGCTGCCGTGCGCTCAATTGGAGGAGTTCACATGAAAAACCCTATTGCATCATTATTGGTGGGCGCCGCTTTGTCCGCCGCGCCTGCATTGGCGCAGGACGCCCGCCCTTATGACAATGGTCCGGTCTGGTCGGTTTCGAGCATCCAAACGAAGAACGGACATTTCAACGACTACATGCATTATGTCGACACGATGTGGAAGAAGGAACAAGAAGATTCCAAGCGGAGAGGCTGGGTCATCGATTACAAGGTCCTCACGGCCGTCGATCCGCGCGATAACGAGCCGGACCTCTATCTGATGGTCGAATACAAGAACATGGCGGCGATGGACGTGTCGCTCGACGAGCTCGATGCGCAGACCAAGGCGCTTGAAGGTTCGGTTGCGGCGTCGGACAAGGGCTTTGCGGACCGCGACAAGATTCGCAGTTTGCGCGGCACGATTCTCACGCGCGAAATGATCCTGAAATAATCGCAATCAGACAAATCAAACCTGTCGCAATGCGCGGGGCCGGCAAGCTGCGGCCTCACGCCTGCGGCAGAGCAGCTCACACCAATTGCACCCATGGTGCACACCCCCTTGCGGACCGCGCAGGCAATTTCTACGGTACGACGCGCAGCGGCGGCGCGAATAGCTTCGGCACCGTCTTCTGGCTCAAGAAGTAGAATGAGCTGCGGGAAATATGCCCATTCGGATCAGGACCAGAACCCATATGTGGACGGCCCCTCGCTTGCAAGTAGAGTAAGATGTGTTGTCGGATCGCTTGCGATCATATGTCCGGTTTGAACGGACATGATGTCCGCACCCGAGATGGTTTCCGCGACGCGAGCTCCTAACAGTTTTGCGGTTTCTGTAGCCGCTGGGAACTACGGAATGTCTCGCGTTCCTGGATCGATCGATCACACCAACTTCTCCTGCAAGTTCCGATCAAGGGCTCTGGTGAGCCATCCCCTCGGAGCCGCCGTCGCTCGCTCGCCGATTGTGGCGAGCGACGCGGCGCAGAGGGATGGCGTTCATCCCCTTGGTGAGCCCGAGTTCAAGGCTGTTTCGGCGTAATTCCATACCAATGCGCGTAACCTTCCCATGGGCGGTTCCCTTGTTTGAGTATCTCCAATGACCTGAATCTGGCACATCGATGCCGTTGCGGCCGTCCACACCAACAGTTTCATCC
>JBAUXH010000172.1:0-2421 GCA_049584155.1 Solirubrobacteraceae bacterium | reverse complement strand
CTGCCCACGCTGCCTCTCGCCGCCTCGGCTCACGCCGCCGCGCTGGCCGACTGACAGCCTTCTCAAGCCAACCCCCGAAGACCGGAGCCCGAATCAGCGATATGGCCGACCTAGAGATCAGAGACCTGCACGTACGCATCGAGGAGCGCGAGATCCTGCGAGGGGTCGACCTCGACATCTCGCGCGGCGAGATCCATGCACTGATGGGCCCGAACGGCTCGGGCAAGTCGACCCTCGCCTCGACCCTGCTCGGCCATCCCTCCTATGAGATCACCGAGGGCACGATCGTCTTCAAAGGCGAGGACATCACCGAGGCCGAGCCCCACGAGCGCGCTCACGCGGGCCTGTTCCTGGCCTTCCAGTACCCCGTCTCGATCCCGGGGGTGTCGGTCGCGAACTTCCTGCGCATGGCGATCAACGCCCAGCGCGAGGAGCCGATCCAGGTGAAGGAGTTCCGCACACAGCTCCAGCATGCGATCGATCTGCTGGACGTGGACCGCTCGTTCACCTCCCGCCACCTCAACGACGGGTTCTCCGGTGGCGAGAAGAAGCGCGCGGAGATCCTGCAGATGGCGATGCTCAAACCGGACATCGCGATCCTCGACGAGACCGACTCGGGCCTTGACATCGACGCGCTGCGCACGGTCGCCGAGGGCGTTCAGCGCCTGCACGACGAGCAGGGACTGGGCGCGCTGATCATCACCCACTACCAGCGCATCCTGCACTACGTGAAGCCCGAGTTCGTGCACATCCTGATGGACGGGCGCATCGTGCTCCAGGGCGGCGTCGAGCTGGTCGAGCGCTTGGAGCGCGAGGGCTATGACCAGATCCGCCAGGAGGTCGGCGCAGGTGCCTGAGTCGGCAGCGCAGCCCGTGGCGGTCAAGCCCGGTCGCCACCGCGAGGCGACCCTCTACCACGCGCTGCACGGCGCGGGAGCGGGCCACGGTCCTCGGCGCACGCTCGCGCAACTGCGTGAGGCCGCGCTCGCGCACTTCTACACCTCCGAGCTGCCCGTCTGGCGGCGCTCGGGGTTCTGGACGACCACCCTGCAGACCCTCGATCTAGACGCTCTGGAGACCGCGCCCGAGGGAATCGACCCCGACGGAGTGCCGGACGTCGTGACGCGTACGCTCCCAGACCGTGCCCGTGCGGGGCGGATCGTGCAGTGCGCCGGCGCGGTGGTCCATATCGAGCTCGACCCGATGCTGGTCGAGCGCGGAGTGATCCTGTGCTCGTTGGAGGAGGCCTTCCGCGATCACTCAGAGCTCGTCTCCGCGTACTACTCCAAGCGCTTGACGTTCGACCGCCACAAGCTCGAGGCGGCCAACGCCGCATTCTGGACCGGCGGGGCGTTCTTGTACGTGCCGCCCGGCGTCGTCGTCGAGGACCCGTTCGAGATCATCTACGCGATCGACCGTCCCGGTGTGGCTCAGTACGGGCGTACGCTCATCGTCGGCGAGAACACGAGCGAGTTTCGCGTACACGAGTATGACCTGGCTGAGGACTTCGACGGACAGGCGCTGCACGCCGGCGCGTTCGAGCTGTATTTGAGCGATGGTGCGCGCTGCCGCCTCGCCCAGTTTCAGGACTGGGGTTCCGGTGAGGTCTACGACGTCTCCACCCGCTACGTCGGCGTCGGGCGCGACGCGTACTGCCACTGGCTGCCCTCGTTGCTCGGCGGTCATCTCGTGCGCCAGCACCTGGAGCTGGCGGTGACCGAGCCCGGTGGTGACATGGCGTTTCGCGGCCTGTTCTTCACCGAGGCCGACGAGCACCTCGACGCGTTCGCGGTGGACCTGCACGAGACCGGCCCCTCCGGCGGGGACGTTCACTGGCGCGGGGCGGCCACCGGCGAGAGCCGCGCATCCTTCGAGGGCTTGATCCAGATCGACCCGGGCGCCCAGCAGACCCACACCTACCTGCAAATACACACGATGATGCTCTCGCCGAAGGCGCGCCTGGACGCGATCCCCTCGGTGCTCGTCTCAGCCGACGACGTCTCGGCCTCGCACGGCGGGACCGTGGGCGAGCTGGACGAGGCGGCGATCTTCTACATGCAGTCGCGTGGCCTGGACCGACCCGCGGCGGTGCGGCTGCTCGTCGAGGGCTTCTTCGAGCCGGTGCTCGCACAGCTAAACGATGAGCCCCTGGAAGAGTTGATCCGCACGAAGCTAGCCGCCAAGTTGGCCTCCGCTCGCGAGGACATCGAGACGTATGCCACCAGTCGCTAGCCCCTCCACCTCGCTCGACGTCAGATCCGACTTCCCGATCTTTGGCCGCCGCTTCGACGGCCGTCCGCTGATCTACCTCGACTCGGGCGCGACCTCGCAGAAGCCCGCCGTGGTGATCGACGCGCTGGCCGAGCACCTGCGCTCGCACAACGCGAACGTCCATCGCGGCGTCTACGCGCTGGCGCAGGA
>JBAUXH010000171.1:0-2494 GCA_049584155.1 Solirubrobacteraceae bacterium | reverse complement strand
CGCCACGCCGATCATCCTCGCCGCGGGCATCTTCAAGATGCCCGACCTGCTGGGGCATCTCGGCGATGGGGTGCGCGGCCAGGCGCTTGTGGCGTGTGCTGCCGCGGCGGTGACGGCGGTGTTCACGGTGACGTTCCTGGTCAAATATTTCAAGACCCGCACGCTGATCCCGTTCGCTATCTACTGTCTGGTGTTCGGCGGGATTATGGTCATCTACACGACCACCTGAACGGCGGTCCGCCGCGGATGTGCGGCACGAGCGCCGTTCGGGTAGCCATGATGGACAGCTGAATGACGCCCGTCCCGAAAACGCCCCCGAAGATGTTCGAGACGCGCAGCCAGGCCTGGAGCGAGGTGGGGCTGCTCGATCAGGTGAGCCCGCGTGCGGCCAAACGCGCGGCCTGGGAGGCGGTGCTGCTGGGCGTGCTGTTCGTCGCGGTGGTGGTCGCATACGACAACCGCGCGAGCCTGTTCGGCGTGGAAGCGCACGGAAGCTCGCCGGGGGCGAACACGGCGGTGCGGATCGTCACGGTGGTCGTGCTGCTGGTGCTCGGCTGGGCGATCACGCGCAACTTCGGGCGCGCGCTGGGACCGGCGCTGTTGCGACGGGTTGACCCGGCCGCCGCGGGGCCGGTCGGCTTCCTGATCCGCCTGGCGATGCTCGCGATCACGGTGCTCGTGGCGTTGAGCGTGGCGGGCGTGCAAGCGCGCACGCTGCTCGTGGGCGGAGCGTTCACGGCCGTGATCCTCGGCCTGGCGGCGCAGCAGACGCTGGGCAACCTGTTCGCGGGCATGGTGTTGCTGAGCGCGCGCCCGTTCAGGGTCGGCGATCGCGTGCGTCTGCAGGGCGGCCCGCTGGCGGGCCAGCTCGAGGGGACGGTCAGCTCGCAGGGCCTGCTCTACACGACGTTCGTGACGGGCGAGGACACGGTGATGGTGCCGAACAGCGTGGTGCTGAACGTCGCCGTCAGCGCTCAGCCGGTATCGCGGACGCGATAGCGCACGCTCGACTGCGTCGCCCAGTCCGGTGGCCTCGCGCGGGGCGCGCTCAGCCGCGTTGCGCGGTCGGGCCCGTCGCGCAGGCACGCTCAGCCCGCGTCGCGCAGGCGATAGCGCAGGAACAGGTGCGAGTCGTGCTCGAGCACCGAGAGCAGCTCCAGGGCCAGCGGAGGGTCGAAGTCGCTTCCCGCGAGAATCCGCAATGGCGGGCGCTCGTCCGCGGGGTCCTCGCCGGCGAGCAGCGGGGAGAGGGATAGAAACAGCTCGTCCACCAAACCGGCGCAGAGCAGTTCGGCGTTCAGGTGAGGTCCGCCCTCACACAGCAGGGTGCGTACGTGCAAGCGATCGTGCAGCTCGCCCAGTGCGGCCGGGAGGTCAAGCGCGCCGTCCGCTCGGCGTGCGCGGATGTACTCCACGTGGGCGGCGGTCTCGGGCAGGCTCGCCTGCGAGGGTGTTAGGAACGCGACCTCGGAATCGGGGTCGCACAGCAGGGGCAGGTCGGGGGGAAACCCGAGGCCGGCGGAGACCACGCAGGCGAGCGGCTGCTCGCGCAGACCCTGTTCTCGGCGCGCGCGGCGGGTGTCGGGATCGCGAACTATCGGGCCGTAGCGCTCGGCGCGCACGGTCCCGGCGCCCGCCATGACGGCGTCGACGACCGAGCGCAGCCCGTGAAAGAGGGCGCGGTCGGCATCATCTGAGAGCGGGCCCGAGCGTCCCGCGAGCGTGGCGCGACCGTCGAGGGTCGCGACCATGTTCAACAACACATAGGGGCGCTTTCCAGCGGCGGGTGTTGATGGGTCTGCGGTGCGCTCGTGCAGGCCGAATCCGCTGACGATCTCCCGGACGGTGGCCGGGTCCCCAGGTGCTAGCAGTCGGTTGAGCTCGATCGACACAAGGGGATGAATAGCAACTCGTAAACATATAGATGGGACGACCTGCTACGGTCGGGGCGTCTGGCCGGCACAGAAGACCGGCGAAAGTAGTGCAAGCTCGCAGGTCGAGGCTCTAGCAGCATCCTCCGCGCAGCGCACGCACATACCGTGGAGGAGTTACCCACATGCCTACCGGCACCGTAAAGTGGTTCAGCGACGACAAGGGGTTCGGCTTTATTACCCCCGATGACGGCGAGAAGGACCTGTTTGTCCATCACACCGGCATCAACGGCGAGGGTTACCGCTCGCTGCAGGAGGGTTCGAAGGTGTCTTACGACGCCGAGCAGGGCGACAAGGGCCCTAAGGCCGTTAACGTCCAGTCGATCTAGTCGTCCGCGCCGGGTCCGCGTATCGCGGACCCGCGCTTTGATCTTCCGAGAGCCCGCTTTGGCGGGCTCTCGCTTTGTGGGGAGCTCACAGGGTGCGGCGCGGACCCTAAGATGCAGTGACCTCCTCGGTGCGGCGCCTGCTTCGCGCGGGCGGCGCCTGCGATAGAGCATGGGCAGCGACGCGACAACACTCCGCCTACGCGATGGCTCGCTCGCCGAGCCGCGGGATGTGGG
>JBAUXH010000170.1:0-1664 GCA_049584155.1 Solirubrobacteraceae bacterium | reverse complement strand
GTTCACGGGCAAGCTTCTGGCGACGAACTAGCCGACCGCCATATCGAGCGGCTTCCTCAGCTCGTAGCTTGCGAACAGGAACTGGTTGACCCGTCCGCCGGCGGCCGCCACAGGCAGGACGAGATCGCAGAAAACCGCCGCGTCGCGCCCCAGTTGCACCGAGGCCGCGCCGAATACGGGGGCCGCTGTGGCAATCGTGCGATCCAGCTGCCGGCGCAGCCCCGTTGCGATATCGAGGGCCAGGTCTTCGACGCAGTGGTTGGTCGCCTCGCGCCCGAAACGGCGAATCAACTCGATTCCGAACTCGCGGATGCGATGCCGGTCGCCGGGAAGCGCATCGATCCAAGCGACGTGACGCGCCCAGGGACCCAGTTCGGACCCAGCGAATCGCGAACGGTCCGGGATCGGCTGGCTTTCGTAGCGCTTCCGCCAGAGCCCAAGCAGCGCCTCGAGGCGGGGCACAAGCTGAGGGGGAGGACTGCCGCCTTCTGCAACCATCGGCTGGTTTCCGGTTTGTGGCCACTGATATCTAATATCGCTTATATACCGTCGTTCAATAACCCACAAAGTGGATTCTATCCGGCATGGACATCAGAAAGCAGATCGGGCGCAATGTGCGCCGCCTTCGCCTGGGGCGCCGCCTGTCGCAAGAGGGCCTGGCGCTGGAGGCGGATATCGACCGCACCTATATGAGCGGCATCGAGCGCGGCATCTCCAATCCGAGCGTCGTGCTCCTCGCAAGGCTCGCTAAGGTCTTGAAAGTAACGGTTGCCGATCTGGTCACGGCGACCTCCGAAAAGGAGCCGGTGCTCAAGAACCTGCCGCGTGGACGCAACGTCCACCACACCGGCCGGCGCGCGTCCAAGACGCGGTAGCTTCCGGTCCGAACCGGATTGTCGTGAAGAGAACCCGCGCTCCCTCACCCTTCGACAAGCTCAGGGTGAGGGTGTGGCTAAGATCCCTAATCCTCAGACCCTCATCCTGAGCTTGTCGAAGGATGAGGGGCGGCACGACCTCAAAAAATCGTGCACTAAGCTTCCGGCACATCCCTGACATAGGGCTCGACGGTGCCGTTCAGCTTGATCGTCATCGGATTGCCGTGGCGGTCGAGGCTCTTGCCGGCGGTGACGCGGACCCAGCCTTCGCTGACGCAATATTCCTCCACATTGGTCTTTTCCTGGCCGTTGAAGCGGATGCCGACGCCGCGCGCGAGCAGGGCCTCGTCGTAATGCGGGCTTTTCGGATTGACGCTGAGCCGGTCGGGCAAGGTATCGGTCATGGATGCGCCTTGAGCGTTGTCGGATCGGGTTGGTTGGCAGGCAAGAAAGCGCGATGCCGCGGGAGCGCCGTGGTGTCATAGGGATCGGCGAGCGTCAACCCGTTCGGACAAGCGCGCCCGCAAGCGCCTCCGCCCAGGGCGAAAGACGGCGTCGCCAAGAGAAAAAGAGCGGGCGGCAAAGGTGAACGCATCGATGCTTCCAGCCCTGAACGCCTTGTCAATATAGCAGATAAAATTTGAATCGAAGCGCTCGGACCCGCCATTGCCGCGCCGGATTTTCCGCACCGCGCGCGGGTTTGAACGGTTCATCTCCCTTTCAATTCGAACTTTAGGAAACACTTCGCAGCCCCCCTAAGCAGCGCTTCATGCTCGCGCGGGGATTAAG
>JBAUXH010000169.1:0-13716 GCA_049584155.1 Solirubrobacteraceae bacterium | reverse complement strand
GGCGCCGGCACAGGGCTGACCGCACCCTCAACGCGCGGAACCCCAGGCGAGGCCTCCGCGACGCGAGCCTCAGGCGAGCACGCGTTTGCGGAAGTTGCGCAGGCCGAGCGCGAGGAAAATCGCGCAGAACCCGATCAGCACGGGATAGACCACGTAGAGGGGCATGTGCGCCGCGTGGGTGAGTCCGGCGCGCAGGCCCTCGTTGACGTAGATCAGGGGATTGACCAGCACGATGATCTGCAGCCAGTGGATGCCGCCCACCTGCACGGGCGCGAGCTTGGTCCACTGGTAGTAGGTGCCGCCGAGGAACGTCAGCGGCAGCACGACGAAGCCGAACATCAGCCCGAGGTTGCGCGCCTCGAAGGCGGTGCCGAGCAGCAGGCCTAGCGAGGTCATCGTGACGCAGGCGAGCGGGATCAGCGTGATCACGATCGGCCAGCTGACCGATAGGTGGGCTTCGACGCCGCTGGCGTGCACGACGGAGGCGATCGGGAAGACGATCAGCGCGGCGATCAATCCCTGGGTGGCGCCCGAGAGGACCTTCGCGACGGCGACGAGCCAGATCGGGCATGGCGCCTGCACGCGGTCCTCGATCTCGCGCGTGTAGCCGAACTCTTGAGCCATCACCATCGCGACGGCCTGGATGCCCTGAAACATGATCGTGATCCCGACCACGCCGGGGACGAGCACGGTGGCGAACGCCGACTCGGCGACCTTGCCCCCGCCGCCGCCGACGCCCTGGCCGATCGTAGGGAAGACATAGAGGAACACGAACACGAGCAGGAACGGCTGCACGAGCGTGCGGATGACGAACTCGGCGAAGTTCTTCCTGAGCACGACGAGGTCGCGCAGGATCAGTGCCAGCAGCGCCGAGCGGCTCGCGGCCATGGTGGAGCGCGCCGGCTCGATCGCGATCCGCGCGTGTGCCGGGCTCGGCGTCGGCTGGGTGACCGTGGCGGCCATCAGTCGCGCAGATCCTTGCCGGTGAGACTGATGAAGACGGTCTCGAGGCTCGGCTCGGACACCGACAGATCGGCGAGTTCGAAGCCGGCGTTCTCGGTGACGTTGACGACGCGCGGCACGAGCCGCTCGGCCTCCTTGACGTGCAGCTCGACACCCCCGTCGACCACGCGCGTGCGAGTGACCTCGCCGATCTCCGCGGCGAGCCGCTCGCCGAGATCCTGCAGCTCGCCGCCGGCGGCCTTGACCGTGACGATCGTGTCGGCTCCTACCGAGCGCTTCAGCTCCTCGGGCGTGTCGAGCGCGAGGATGCGACCGTGATCCATGATCGCGACCCGATCACAGAGCTCGTCGGCCTCCTCCATGTAGTGCGTGGTGAGCAGGATCGTCTGGCCCTCGCGGTTGAGCTCGCCGAGGATCTCCCACAGCGCCAGGCGACTCTGCGGATCGAGACCGGCCGTGGGCTCGTCGAGGAACAGCACGGCCGGGCGGTGGAAGATCGCGCGGGCCATCATCAGCCGTTGAGCCATCCCGCCCGATAGCGCGTAGACCGATGCCTTGGCCCACTTCGAGAGGCGGAGCTTCTCGAGCAGCTCGTCGGCGATATGACGCGACTCCGACGCGGAGATGCCGAACAGACGACCGTGGAAGTAGAGGTTCTCCCACACGCTCAGCTGGCGGTCGAGCGTGTTCTGCTGGGAGACGATCCCGATCAGCTGCTTGGCCAGCGCAGGGTGGGCGACGACGTCGATCGCGCCCACGTAGGCCGAGCCCGAGGTCGGGATCACCCGCGTCGTGAGCATCCCGGCGGTCGTCGTCTTGCCCGCGCCATTGGGGCCGAGCAAGCCAAAGATCTCGCCGCCGAGCACGCTCAGGTCAAGTCCGTCGACCGCGGCGAAGTCGGCGCCCGGATATACCTTGGTCAACCCGATCGTGCGAATGACCTCACGTTCGGCGCCGCTGCCATCGTCGGCGCGGGCGCCCGTCGCGGCTGCGGGAAGCAGCGATGTGTCTACCGATTGGGCTGCGGCCATCTCCACCAATCTATAACGCAGGCGTTACCCTCCCCGAACAATGGCGGACACGGGCAAGATCGCCAAGAACCTGGAGCGGTTTGCGCAGGCGGTAGCGGCGCACGACCGCGAGAACCCGACGCACACCGCCTACGGCATCGGGCTGGCGCACTTCGACATGGAGCGGCTCGGGTTCGACGAGGGCGAGACGGTGCTACCCGGCATCACGATCCACGCGGACGGGAAGACCAGCGGCAACTTCAGGGTGCTGTGTGACGGCGAGCACGACGAGGGCGAGCACGAGTCCGAGGAGGAGGTCGTCGAGACGGTGGGCACTCAGTTCGTCCCAGCGCACGCTCCGGGACGCTCGCCGTTCGAAGAGAACTGAGCTCGATCGAGCAGCGCGAACTCTGACGATCAGCCGGCGAGGATCGGCGGGGGCATACCCGCGCGCTCGGCGATCATCGCCACGAGCCGCTCGATCGTTGGACACGCAAGGCCGTTGCGCGCGGCGGCGCGCAGGATCGAGCCGGGGATCGCGTCGAGCTCGGGAGGACGCCCGGCGGCGATGTCGCGCTGCATCGAGCTGCCGAGCGTGTCGTGCGCGAGCTCGAGCTCTGAGAGGGCCATCTGCGGATCGACGTCCTGCGCGCCCTCGGCCCGCCCGACCGCGCTGGCCTCCTCAATCGTCCCCACGAGGTCGTCCCGCAACTCGGGCGTAGAGCGGATCTCGCCCAACAGCACGTCATAAGCGCTGGTGGTGCAGGCGAGCGCGTTTAGACGCACGAGCTTGGACCACATAACCTGCGCCTCGGAGCGCTCGGAGACCGGCAAGGTCACCCTTGTAGGTATGCGCGCGCCCTCGAGCGCCTGCGCCAGCGCCTGCATTGGCGGTAGTGCGCCCGGGCTGTGAGTGGCCATGTCGATGAGCAGGAATCGACTCGTGTGGACGATGACGCCCGGCTCGGGACGATCGGACTCGACGCGAATTGTGCTCGCGAGCACGGTGTCGGGATTGAATCGATCGCGCAGCACCGCGAGGTGGTCGAGCCCGTTGAGCAGCGGTAGCACGAGTCCGGGCTCGACCTCGATGCGCTCAAGCGCGGCGTGCAGACCGGCGGCCTTAGTGGCGAGGATCAGGACGTCGATGTCCTCGCCCGGTTCCAGCAGCGTACGCGTGGGCACGTGCTGCTGGAAGTCGCCGAACATCACGCTGCGCACCGACAGTCCCCGCTCGGCGACCGTCTCGGCGGTCTCCTCACGGGCGATGAGCACCGTATCGGTCCCGGCGCGGGCGAGCACGCCCGCCACGAGCCCGCCCACGCCTCCGGGGCCGAGCACGGCGATCTTCATGCCGGCTCCATGCGAGCTCATGCGTGGACCTGCAGAGGATCGATCAGCACGCCCGGGTTCATAATTGCGCGCGGGTCGATCGCCGCCTTGGCGCCTCGCAACGCGTGCGCGAACGGCTCGGGTCGCTGGCGTTCATACCAGGGCCGATGATCACGCCCGACGGCGTGGTGGTGGGTAATGGTGCCGCCGCCCTCGATCACCGCGTCGCATGCCGCGCGCTTGATCGCAGCCCATTGCTCGACCTCCTCGCCGCGCCGGGCGGGCGCGATCACGGTGAAATAGGGAGCGAGACCATCGGGATAGACATGGGTGAAGCGGCAGCTGACCTGTCCGGCGCCGCGCACCTGCGGAGCGGCGACGGATTCGATCGCCTCGTGTACGGCGGCGGTGACGTGCTCGTGGAAGGCCGGAAACCGCTCCCAGGTGATCGCCGTCTCGAAGGTCTCCGAGAGCACGCCCATCGCGACGAACACATCGCGCAGGTAGGGGGCACCGAGGAATGCGCCGCGCCATGAGCTCACCGCGTCGCCGCCGCCACGATCACCGCGACCCTCGGACACGACGCCCCCGTGCTCGGCACAGATGGCCAGCGCGCGAGACATCGCCTCCTGCACGGAATGATCGGCCGACTCGAAACCGAGCACCAGCAGGGCAGAGGAGCCGTCGCCGGCCATCGTCGTAAGGGCTTCACGGGCGTCGATCAGGCGACAGTTGGCCGGCGATAGACCCGACTGGCTGAGCGCGCGCACGCACTCGACGCCGTCGAGGAAGCGCTCGAAGCGCACACCTGCCGAGGCGCGCTGCGTTGGCCGCGGCTGCACGCGGACCCAGGCCTGGGTGATGACGCCGAGGACGCCCTCTGAGCCGGCGAGCATCCGATCGGGGCTGGGGCCTGCGCCCGAGCCGGGCAGGCGGCGCGACTCCCATGCTCCTCCCGGGGTGATCGCACGAGTGGACTCGACGAAATCCTCGATGTGAGTGAGGACGGTCGCGAAGTGACCGGCCGCGCGCGTGGCGATCCAGCCGCCTAGCGTGGAGAACTCAAACGATTGGGGAAAGTGGCGCAGCGTCAGATCGTGCTCGGCGAGCTGGGTCTCCAAACCAGGTCCGTAGGCCCCGGCCTGGATGAGGGCCGCGCGCGAGACGGAATCGACCTCCAGCACGCGGTCTAGGGCAGTCAGGTCGATCGAGACGGCGCCGTTGTAGGCGCTTGCGCCGCGTGCCCCGGGAGCATCCTCGGGGCCGGTCGCGCCCGCCCCGGGGGCGGGCGCTGAGGACTCACTGTCGATATCAGGAGTGACACCGCCGACGACGGATGTGCCCCCACCGTAGGGGATCGCGGCGACGCGCTCGGCCGCGCACCACTCCAACAGGCGTTCGACGTCGGTCTCATCGCGCGGGCGAGCGACGAAGTCGGGGGGGTAGGCAAAATGGCCGCGAAAGCCGTGGACGACGTCGGAGTAGGACTTGCCGAGTGCGTGCGTCGTGCGCGCGTGATCATCGACCGCGCAGATGTCGGCCAGGGACGCCGGCGCGAGGACCCGTGGCGCCGGCAGCTCGACCGCCTCCAGCGGGACCGGAGACTCCACCTCATCGAGCTCGACGTCACCGAGCGCGGGACGAAGGTGCGCGGAGAGTCCCGCCGCCGCCTTGCGTACCTCGGCGAGGGTGGGCTGCTGATCCTCGAAACCCCAACCCCAGTGCTTGCGTGGACGGACGTTCACCGAGCCGAGTGTATGGGTCCGCGCGAGACGAACCCTAGGGGCACTAGCCTGTAGGTGGAATGGCCGCCCAATCGCAGCCCACAGAACCGCAGCCCCTACAACCGCAGGCGACGGCGACCGAGCAACCGCAGATCCTCGCGCGAGGACCGTGGCCGCTAGAGCGGGTGAAGGCCAGCTGGCTCAAGGAGCAGTACGAGCCCTCACGTGAGCATGCGCAGGCCGCTGACGCCGCGATCGACGCGTTGCGCAAACGGGGATCGCCAAGCCACGACGGGGTGGCCGCACGACTCATCGACTACACGCGCGACGCGGATGAGGGCATCGCGATGGAGCTACAACCTCAGCGCTGGGCGCTGCGCCTGCTCCCCGGCAATGCGTCGCAGAGCGTGGCGGCGCTATGCGTTACGCGCTCGGCCGACGGGCGCTGGCTGGCGGGCAGGCGCGCGGGGTGGGTAGCGTCGTGGGCTGGACGCTGGGCGTTGGGCGCGGGCGGCTCGGTGGACCTCGGCGAGAACCCCGCCGACACACTCGTACGCGAGCTCGCGGAGGAGTGGTCGGTCACGCCCGAGCGGGTGCGGGGCGAGGCGCTTGTGCAGTTGCCCCATCGACTGGTGATGTTCGTCGGGCAGGCGTGGCTGGCGGAGGGAGTCGACGCGGAGGTGACGCCCGATGCCGAGCACGACGAGTTCGCCTGGTGGCCGCGCGAGATCGATGAGTGGCCGGCGGAGGCAGAGGCACCGCTGCGGTTGATGGCGCGCTGGCTATCGGCGGAGTGAGCCCGCGCGGGACTCCAAGCGCGATGCCCGAGACGGACGTGCCTGCAGCATCCGAAGCTCCATCCGCGGCGCACGGTCCGACGAGGCCCCCTTCTTCTTCCTCCTCCGCTGTCGCTCCTCGTCCCACACGCGTGGGACCGATCACATTCGGAGGATTGAAGTGGGTGTCATTCACCCATTCGTGCATCTATATGGCGCTGCTGGTATGTGCGTTCGTGGCGAGCAAACCGGAGCCGCTGACGTTCGCGCTCGGGCTGACGCATGGGCTGCTATGGATCGGAATGTCCCTCACTTGCATCGTCTGCGCGCGCCTGCGGATCGTGTCGCTACGACTTGCCGTAGCGGTCGCCGTACTCGGGGGAATCGGCCCGTTCTTCGGGAGCTACGAGTTCATGCGCGAACAGCACGGCCATCCCGACGACACAGGCGGGACGGACGCCGTGAACACTCTGTGAAGACACTCACTGCCCGCCGGGGATATCCGGCGGCGGGCCACGCTAGAGTGAAACAGACATGGCGTCGGGCATCACCACGGCTCAGCAAACAATAGATGTCGTGACCCCCGCCGCGGGCGAGTCGGTGACCGAGGGGACGATCCTCGAATGGCACGTTAAGGTCGGCGATCCGATCAAGCTCGACGAGACGATCGTCGAGATCTCAACCGACAAGGTCGACGTCGAGCTGCCCTCGCCGGCGAGCGGGATGGTCACGGAGATCCTCGTGGAGGAGGGCGACACGGTCACCGTCGGGCAGGTGATCGCACGGATCGCTGTTGGCGAGGACTCCGATGGAGCAGCGGCCGGCAACGGGTCCGATAGCGACGGGCAAGCGGCCTCCGGCAACGGCGCGGGCGCAGCGATAACTACACAGGCAGGGCAAGGCGGTCAAGGCATCCCCAACGGCATCAAGGCCTCCCCCGTGGCCGCACGCGCGGCCACGGCCGAGGGCGTGGACCTGACGAGCGTCTCCGGCAGTGGACCGGGCGGGCGGATAGTCAAGTCCGACGTGCTGGGCGCGGCTTCGAGCGCCGGCACGGCTGATGGCAACGGCTCAGCGGGAGCGCTCGCTGAGAAGCCGGCGGGCGCCGAACAGCTAAAAGGCGGAAGCGCGGCACTGGCGAGGTACATGGAGCAGTCGCGATCGATCCCGACGGCGACGAGTTTTAGGACCTTGACCGTGACGACCCTGGATGCCCGTCGCCGCGAGCTGAAGGGGGCGGGCAAGCGGGTGTCTTACACACACCTGATCGCGTGGGCGATCGCGCGCGCCGCGCAGGAGAGCGCGGTGATGGCCGATCACTACGCCGAGATCGACGGCAAGCCTCATCGGATGCGAGACGGGCAGGTGAACCTCGGACTGGCCGTGGACGTGGAGAAGAAGGATGGCACCAGAACGCTGATGGTGCCCGTGATCGCCGACGCGGGCGGGATGCGCTTTGACGAGTTCGTGGCGGCATACGACGCCCTGGTGGATAAGGCGCGCACGAACACGCTGACCGCGGGCGACCTGCAGGGTGCAAACATCACGCTCACCAACCCCGGGGGCATCGGCACGATCGCCTCGGTGCCCCGGCTGATGGTGGGGCAGGGCACGATCGTGGCGACGGGCTCGATCGCCTATCCGGTGGGAATGGGCGCGATCGGGGAGATGATCGGCGCGGAGAAGGTCATGACGATGACCTCGACGTATGACCACCGGATCATCCAGGGAGCGGAGTCGGGCAGGTTCCTGGCGAAGATAGAGGAGTACCTGCAGGGCGAGCACACCTTCTACGAGGAGGCGTTCGCTGCGCTGGGCGTCGAGCTGGGCCCCCTCCCTTCCCCACCCGCTCCGGCGGCTGCAGCCGCGGCTGCCGCTACTGAGACGACGAGCCAGGTCGCACCGGCTGCGCAGCCGAGCGAAGAGTTGCTGGAAGCGGTGCAGGCTGCGAGCACGCTGGTGACGCGCTTCCGCAGCCACGGACATCTCGCGGCGCGGCTGGACCCGCTGGGCTCGGAGCCCGAGGGCGAATCGGGGCTGGACCCTGAGTCGGTCGGGCTGACGCCGGCGATCATGGCGCAAATCCCGGCGAAGATCCTGCACATGTACGTGCCTGGGGCGACGCTCGCGGACGCGCTGGGACACCTGCGGGAGACCTACTGCGGGACGATCGCGTATGAGATCGAGCACATCGCCTCGCACCGCCAGCGGGTGTGGCTGAGAGAGCACATCGAGTCGGGTGCGTTCCGCGCGCCGCTGCGCAACGAAGAGCAGCAGACGCTGCTCAGGCGCCTGATCGAGGTGGATGCGTTGGAGCGGTTCATGCACAAGGCCTACCTCGGCCAGCACCAGTTCTCGATCGAGGGCCTGGACATGACCGTGCCGATGCTGGATGAGCTGATCCAACTCTCCGCCGCGCACGGCGGCCGGGAGGTCGTGATCGGGATGGCTCACCGCGGGCGGTTGAACGTGCTGGCGCACAACCTGGGCCGTCCTTACGACACGATCTTCGCGGAGTTCGAGGGCGCCTCGACGCTGGAGGCGGTGACGACGATCCCGCAGGGCGGGACGGGCGACGTGAAGTACCACCACGGCACGCAGGGGACATACAAGCTGCCAAACGGTGGCGCGATCATGGTCAACCTCGAGTCCAACCCTAGCCACCTCGAGTACGTCTCGGCCGTGGTGGAGGGCGCCACGCGCGCGGCGCAGACGACCAGGCACGGCCCGCACGCCCATCAGGACACGAACGCGGCGGTGCCGATCGCGATCCATGGCGACGCCTCGTTCCCGGCGCAGGGGGTGGTCGCGGAGACGCTGAACCTGCAGGCGCTCGACGGCTACAAGGTCGGGGGCACGGTACACCTGATCATGAACAACCAGGTGGGCTTCACGACCGACCCCGACGACGCGCGCTCGACGCAGTGGGCCTCGGATCTGGCGAAGGGGTTCGACGTGCCGATCATCCATGTGAACGCCGACGACGTGCCGGCGTGCATGAGCGCGGTGCGGCTGGCGTTCGCGTTCCGGCAGGAGTTCGGGCACGACGTGCTGATCGACCTGATCGGCTACCGGCGGTTCGGTCACAACGAGTCCGATGAGCCCGCCTACACGCAGCCGGAGATGTACGCGAAGATCAAGGGCAAGAAACGCGTCGCGGAGCTGTGGGCCGAGCGACTGATCGCCGACGGGGTGGTGAGCAGGGAGGAGGTCGACAAGCTCGGGCAGAGCGTGTGGGACAACCTCACGATCCTGCATCAGCGGCTGAAGGCCAAGATCAAGGCCGCCGCCGAACAGGGCGGTGAGGAAGGCACGGGCGAGTATCAGCTGGACCGCTCGCCGAGCCCGGACGTGGAGACCGCGGTGCCCGCCGAGCGGCTGCGCAGGCTGGGCGAGGAGATGCTGCGCACACCGGACGGGTTCACGGTGCACCCGAAGCTCGTCAAACAGCTTGAGCGCCGGCGCGAGGCGCTAAACGACCAGGCGAATGCGAACGCCGCCGCCGGGGGCGGGGACGGAGACTCACCCTCCCCGCAGCCACGTGCGGCGATCGACTGGGCACATGCGGAGGCGCTGGCGTTCGCCTCGCTGCTGACCGAGGGAACGCCGATCAGGCTGACCGGTCAGGACACCGAGCGGGGGACGTTCAGCCAGCGCCACATGGTGCTGCACGACGCGAAGACGGGGCAGACGGTGTGCCCGATCCAGAACCTGCCCGAGGCGCTGGCGCCGCTTGAGCTGCACAACAGCCCGCTCTCGGAGCTGGCGTGCATGGGCTTCGAGTATGGCTACAGCCAGGAGGCGCCGGAGACGCTCGTGCTGTGGGAGGCGCAGTTCGGCGACTTCGTGAACTCCGCGCAGGTGATCGTCGACCAGTTCATCGTCTCGGGGTTGGCCAAGTGGGGTCAGACCTCACGGTTGACGCTGCTGCTGCCGCACGGGTATGAGGGCTCGGGTCCTGAGCACTCCTCGGCGCGGCTGGAGCGGTTCCTGAACCTGGCCGCCGAGGGGAACATACGCGTGGCGAGCCCGACGACGCCGGCGCAGTACTTCCACCTGCTGCGCCGCCAGGCGCGGATCGCCAAGCAGCGCCCGTTGATCGTGATGACGCCGAAGTCGCTGCTGCGTCTCGCGCAGGCGACCAGCTCGGTGGCGGACATGGCCGAGAACACGCGGTTTCAGCCGGTGCTGGCCGAGCCGGGGGTGAGGGACGAGCTCGTCACGCGGCTGGTGTTGTGTACGGGCAAGATCTACTACGACCTCGTCGGCCACCCCGACCGCCCCAAGCACGACGGGTTGGCGGTAGGACGCGTGGAGCTTCTGTATCCGTTCCCCGAGGGACAGATCCTGGAGCTGATGGGGCGGTATCCGAAGCTGGAGGAGGTCGTGTGGGTGCAGGAGGAGCCGCGCAACATGGGTCCGCGCGCGCACATGTTCCCGCGGCTGATGCAGATCATGCCCGACCGGATGGGCTTCGGCTACATCGGCCGGCCCGAGCGCGCGAGCCCGGGCGAGGGCTACCCGGCCGCGCACATCGCCGAACAGAGCCGCATCGTGACGACCGCGATCGACCCGGGCGTGTCGATCTCGCAGTACCCGCGCAAGACACCGGGAGAGCGCTGATGGGCGCGCTGTGGCGGAGGTTCCGTCAGATCATGGCGCAGCGCAAACGCAAGAAGCGCTAGACGTCCGTAGACGCGGCGCGAGGCTGTGTCCTCGGTCGCTCGCGTGCGAAGCACGCCACGCTCCCTGCGTCCTTACCGATCGGAGATCAACGGGATCTCCGATCGGCCAGCATGATCTACGGACGTCTAGAAGTTCTCAGACGTATACGCGACGCGCGAGGCTGTGTCCTCGCTCACTCGTGTGAGGGTGGGTAAGCCATAGCCGGATGCTGCGTCGAGTTGCCGTAGGCGCCGCTTACCGCAGCCGGCTACACAACGGGAGCGCTTTAACGGCCCTTCCACACAGGGTCGCGCTTCTCCTTGAATGCCGCGGCGCCCTCTTTGGCGTCCTCGGATACGAACACCGGACCGGAGATGGCGCCCTGGCGCTCGAACATCTCTGAGGTCGGCCAGTCGAACTGCTCTTGCAGGATGCGCTTGGAGGCGGCGACGGCTAGGGGTCCGTTGCGGGAGATCGATCCGGCCAGCTCCAGTGCGGCGTCGAGGGCGGCGCCGGGCTCGGCGAGGCGGTTGACGACCCCAAACTCGTGAAAGCGCTCGGCGGGCAGCGGATCGCCGGTGAGGGCCAGCTCCATGACGACGTGGTAGGGCATGCGCCGGGGCAGGCGCAATAGCGCGCCGCCGGCGGCGACGAGCGAGCGCTTGGCCTCGGGAATCCCCATCTTGGCCCCGCGCGCAGCGACGATCAGGTCGCAGGCGAGCGCGATCTCCATGCCGCCGGCGACCGCGAAGCCCTCGATCGCGGCGATCAGCGGCTTGACGGAGGCGCGCTGGGCGATCCCCGCGAAGCCACGGTCGCCGAACCAGGGGGACTCGCCCTTGACGAAGGCGCCGAGGTCCATGCCGGCGCAGAAGAAGCCGCCCGCACCGGTGAGGATGCCGACCGAGAGCGCGTCATCTGAGTCGAGCTCCTCCAAAGCGCCCGCGATGCCCTCGGCGACGGCGGCGTTGACGGCGTTACGGACCTCGGGCCGGTCGATCGTGATCAGCAGCGTGGAGTCGCGCCGCTCGGTGACTACTGCCTCAGAATCGCTCATCGGCGCATCCTACGCGTTTGCCATTACGCCTACTCATGGACACGCGGGGCAAGGGCGCAGGGAACGTGGCGTGACTACATACGCGAGTGACCGAGGACGCCGATCCAGCGCCGCCATGCGTACCCATGGGCTATGCCGCAAATAGGGTCAGCTCGGGCTCGCGTTCACCGCGCAACACCTCGATGTCGACCTCAACGCAGTCGATGCCGCGTGCGCCCGCCAGCACGCGCGCTTGCGGCTTGATCCACTTGGCGACGAGCACGCCCCGGCAGGATGCCATGGCGGGGTCAAGGCGAATGCGCTCCAGGTAGCGGGTGAGCTGCTCGACGGACTCCATCGTGGCGATGCGCTTGATCTCCACGGCGATCCACTCGTCGGCGGTGTCGCGGCACATCAGATCGACCGGCCCGATATCCGTGGGCCACTCGCGGCGCACCAGGCGAAAGCCCTCGCCGCACCATTCGGGCGCATCGGCGAGCAGCTCCTGCAGTTCGCGCTCGAGACCCTCCTTTTCGAGCGCCGCGACGTCATCGACCGGATGGTCGATGTCGGCGATGATCTCCGAGACGGCGATCTCCAGGCGCTCGTCGGAGCGTTGCTTGCGTACGATCAGACGCTCGATCGCGCCCTCCGCATCATCGCCACCGCCCTCAGCGCCGGCGCTACGCTCCTCCTCGAGCACGGTCGGCGGGGTCATCCAGTTCAGCGGTCGCACGTTCGGGCTGCCGCCGTCGGCCCACACCATGAAGGTGCCATCGGCCTTGAGCATGAGCATGCGTACCGCCTCGGGCAGGACGGTGGTGGTGCGGCCGATGTAGGAGACCTCACAGCGAGCGACGATCAGGCGCATGATCGTCCGAACGTACAGGCTCGGGCGGATCGACCTGAACGGGCTCGGGCTGGGGAGCCACAACGACGGCCTCCTGAGGCGCAACCGTGACGCTTGGCGGCGCTGGCACGTGAGGCGCGCCAGTGGCGGATCCGTCGCCGATCGACTCGCGGAACTCGCGGATGCCTTTGCCGAGCGAGCGCGCCAGTTCGGGCAGTCGTTTGGGCCCGAGCACGATCAGGGCGACGGCGGCGATGAACAGCAGGTGGACGGGGTTCTCGATGCCCATGTAACTCCTACGTGGGGACGGCCATGGCCGATCACATCCAGGGTACCGCCGAACCGGATCGTAGGCTACGGAAGCGTGGCCCAGGCATCTTCTCTGCAGCCCGGCCGTCCGTATCCGCCGCCGGGAGACAGCGAGGCGTTCTGGCCGGCGCAACTGACCGTGCTCGCCGCGATCGTCGTGCAGGTGCTGCTGCCCGATCGATTGACGGTCGGTCCTTCGTGGCTGGTGCCCTCGCTCGAGGGCGCGCTGCTGATCGGCATGTTCGTGGTGACACCGAACGTGGTCGAGGAGGAGCATCCGCGGCGACGGCGCATAGCGCTCGGCCTGACGGCGTTCGTGAGTGTCGCGAACATCTTCTCGCTCGGAGCGCTCACCCATTACCTGCTGCATCACCAGGTCTCGGACGGCCGCGGACTGATCTTTGCGGGCGTACTCATCTGGCTCACCAACCTGCTGATCTTCGCCCTGTGGTACTGGGAGATGGATCGCGGAGGCCCCGGCAAGCGCGCCATGGGACGTGACGGACCGCCCGACTTCCTGTTTCCGCAGATGAGCGACGACCACATCGAGCCGCTGGGATGGCGACCGAAGTTCATCGACTACCTGTATGTCTCGCTGACCAACAACACGGCGTTCTCGCCGACCGACACGATGCCGCTGACGCCGATGGCCAAGTCGGTGATGGGCGTCCAGTCGGTCGTATCGCTGCTGACGATCGGGTTGATCGTCTCGCGCGCTGTCAACATCCTCTGAGCGTCGCGGCAAGTATCAGGCGGCCGACGCCGCGCTGCGTGGCTCCAGCGCCAGGGCCTGTTCGATCGGCTCCCGCACGGACTCCCCGGCGCCCAGCTCCGAAGCGCGTCCGAGTGCGCTCAGCGCTCCCTCGCGGTCGGCCAACCGCAGTCGCAAACGGCCGAGGCGCTCCCACGCCCCCGCGTCTGAGGGACCGCGGTCTGCCGCCCGGGTGGCAGCCTCCTCGGCGAGGTCGATCGCACCCATGTCCTCGTAGATGCGCGCGGCGAAGCGATGAGCGGCGGGGCGCTCGCTGTCCGCGCGGGCCCAGTCGCGCAC
>JBAUXH010000168.1:0-6548 GCA_049584155.1 Solirubrobacteraceae bacterium | reverse complement strand
CGCCTCAGGCGACGCCGGCGGCGAGCACCGGCACGAGCACGAGCGCCGCCGCGCCGGCGCCCAAGTCGAAAACACACTCGAGCGCCGGCGTGTCTCCGACCTCGAGCCAGAACACCGCCAAAACGCCGACGACGGGCAGCGGCAACGCCAAGCAGACGACGCCCCTCCCGCCGGTGACGAGCGTGTGGCTGATCACGCTCGCGGGCGGCACCTTCGCGCAGGCGCTCGCCCAGCCGACGGCCGCCCCCTACATCGACTCCCAGCTCGTCAAGGCCGGGACGCTCCTGAGCGGCTGGTCCGCCCTCGCCGGCGGCGCGTTCGCGAGCGAGGCCGCGCTGCTCACCGGCACACCGCCGCAGAACCTCGACGCGATCGTCCAGCCCCCGTGCCCCGAAGGCGCTGCCGGCGTGCCGTGCAAGCCCGAAACGGCAGGGGCGCTCACGGCTGCCGACGAATTCCTGAAAGCGACCGTCCCCACGATCACCTCCAACCCAGCCTACAGCGCGCACGGCCTGATCGTGATCACGTTCGGGACCGTCGGCAACGCCACCGCCTCCAGCCTGCCCGCCGGCTCCTCCACGGCGACGCTCGGCTCAGAACCGCCCGCGGGCGTCCTCTTGATCTCGCCCTTCGCCCGTGCCGGCGCGCGGCAGAGCACGGCGTATGACCCGACTTCACCCAAGCAGAGCCTGTCCGCGCTTCTGCACTGATCAGACCAACGACCCGCAGTCCCAATCAACCAACCAAGGAGACCCACGTTGTCCGCACTACACACCGCCCACCGCAAAGCCACGTGGTGGCTAGTCGCGATCGTGGGCTCGCTCGCGGCCCTGTCGCTCGCCATGCCGGCGATCGGCAGCGCCGAAGAAACCAACCCCAACAACTACTCCTGCTCCGGCGGCCTGTCCGCCGGCAAGCCCGAAGTGGGCAGCGAAGAACAGCAGGTGGCCTACGCGTTCCACTGCAGCGGCCCGATCACCGGCTATCAGCTGCAGTCGCAGATCCCGGTGACAGGCGTGCAGGCCTCGCCACTGGTCAGCAACATCCCCTCGGGCAAGCCCGTGAACGACACGTTCTCCTGCTCCTCCGAAGTCCCCGGCTACGCCGATAACTGCGTCGGCGCGACCGTCTCGCAGTACGAGACGATCGCCGGGCAATTCGCGATCGGCTCCAAGCTGTGCGCCGAGCCGCGCGTGGACGCGCTGTTGACGGTCACCTATGCATACCTCGAAAAAGGCGTCGTCACGCAGGCCATCTCCGGACCGTTCGACCTGGGACGCCCCACCAGCTGCCCGCCAGACGCACAGTCGGGATGGACGCGCTTGAACCCCAAGCCGGTCGTGCTCGCCGCCGTCGGCAAACACAAGGGCAAGGGCCATAAAGGCCACAAGGGCGCCGGCAAAGGACACGGCAAGAAGGCAAGTAAGAAGCGGTCATAGACTGGGGGTGGTGAAGCGTCCACCCATAGTCTTGTATGGACCGAACGGGAGCCGGCGAGTCGGCCGGCTCCTGTCGGTGCTGCTAACGATCGGAGCGCTCGCGGGCTGCGGCTCGGCGACCGCCACGCACAGCGCCCCGACGGTGAACGCCGCGACGGCAAGCACACCGGAGGAATGCGCCTCGACGGTCGCCCACACGCTCGGGACAGTCGCCGCTCGTGTCTACCACGAGGCCGCCAGCGGCGGCATCATCGCCCAGGCGGTGCACCGCCTGCAGAGCTCCTCAGCGCTCAGAAGCGCCGTCAACAGCGGCAACGCAAACGCCGCCGGCGCCGCACTGAGAGAACTGACGCTCGGCCAGATCGTCCGCGTCGAGGTCCTGCGCGGCGGGCACGTGCTGGCACAGGCCGGCTCGGGGGTTGCGATCGCGCCCGCGCGCGGCTCGATCCCCGGCACCTCCGCGACGTTCGTGCTGTCGACCCAGTCCGACCGCAGCTACCTGCAGGTCGTCCATCAGGTCACCGGCGCGCAGCTGGTGTTGCTCGCCGGCACACACCGCCTCGCGGGCACGATCGGCGGCCTACCGCCCACCGATCTACCGCCCGCAGGACCGGTCACGATCGGGGGTCAGAGCTTCCAGACGACCACGCTCACCGGGTCGGTGTACCCGTCCGGCCAGCTGCACATCGTGCTGCTCGCCCCCACCACCTCGATTTCCTGCCCTGGCTCGGCCGCACAGACGCGCGTGGAAACGCTCGGGCACGTGGGCGAACGGATCTACCAGGAGGAGCTCCACAGCCCGGCCGTATCGGCGACATTGCGCCACATCGAAAACTCCCCCGCCTTCCAGCGCGCCGTCGCCGCTCACGACGCGACCGCCACGCGCGCCGCGATCGTGGGGTTCTTCGGCGAACACATCCACGTCGTGCGCGTGCGCGTGACCACGAATGGGCGGCTGCTTGAGGACCTCGGCGGACCCTACGTACTAGCGCCCGTCCACGGCACGGTGCGCAGCGGTGGACATGTGGTCGGTCAATTCGAGATGGCGATCCAGGACGACGCCGGCTACCTGCGGCTCGCGCACCTGTTCACCGGCGCCGAGGTGCTGATGCGCACAGGTGCGCATCAGGTGATGGGCACGCTCTCGCCCGGTCCGACGAACGTACCCGCACGCGGTTCAGTCTCCTATCGCGGGCGCCCATACGAGGCCTACTCGTTCTCAGGCGTTGCCTTCCCCTCCGGCCCCCTGCGCCTCTCCCTGCTGCTGGGCTCGTAGGGCCAGCCCGCCCGCGAGCCGCAACCAAAGAGCGCTCCCGACATGCCGACCGCTGCGGTAAGCGGCGCCGACGGCAATCCGATGCAAGGGCTGGCTATGGCTTACCCACAAAAGCCCGCGCCGGCTCTAAGACAGCAAGCTGCTGGTCATCCGCTCGATCTCCGCGATCGAGGTCAACCCGGCGCGCACCTTCTGCATCCCGTCCTCGCGCAACCGCGACATCCCCGACCCCTCGGCGGCCGTGGCGATCTCATCGACGGAGCCATGCTCCAGCACGAGCGTCCTGATCCGCTCGTCCACCGACATCACCTCGTATAGCCCCACACGCCCGCGATAGCCGCTACCCCCGCAACGCGAGCACCCCACCGCTTCCATCGGTTGCGCTCCGGTCAGACCGTACTCGGAGAGCACCACCTCCGAGAGCTGCTGGGGACGCTTGCAATGACTGCACAGCATCCGCACGAGTCGCTGCGCGACCACACAGTCGATCGCCGAGGACACCAGGAACGGCTCGATGCCCATGTCCATCAATCGGCCGAGCGCGCTCGGCGCGTCGCGGGTGTGCAGCGTCGAGAGCACCAGGTGCCCGGTCAGAGCCGCCTCCACCGCGATGTGCGCGGTCTCGCGGTCGCGGATCTCCCCGACCATGATCACGTCCGGGTCCGCGCGCAGCATCGAGCGCAACCCCAAGTCGAAGGTCACGCCCGCCTTCGGGGCGATCTGCATCTGCTTAACACCCGCCATCCGCTGCTCGACCGGATCCTCGATCGTAAGGATCGAGCGCTCGCCATCGTTGAGCACGCCCAGCGCCCCATACAGCGTCGTCGACTTACCCGAGCCCGTCGGTCCAGTCACGAGCACGGCGCCGTTGGGCTTTGCGATCGCGCGTTCGAACCGCTCCAACGCCGCCGGCTCCATCCCGAGCGACTCGAGGTTCTGAACCGTCACGCCCTTGTCGAGAATCCTCATCACCACGCTCTCGCCATACACCAGCGGCAGCGTCACCACCCTGATGTCCACGCGCCGACCCTCGATCGTCAGCGCGAACCGCCCGTCCTGGGGCACACGCTTCTCGGCGATGTCCAGATCGCCCATGATCTTGATCCGCGACACCACGCCCGGGATCATCCGCCGCTTGATCGTCGCCGCCGGGATCAGCACGCCATCGACGCGGAATAGCACCTTCGCGTCGCCCTCTTCAGGACTGACATGGATATCCGAGGCGCCCTGCTGCACGGCCTGGGCGATGATCGAGTGCACAAGCTTGATCACCGGCGCGTCGCGGTCGGCCTCCTCGGCCAGCATGCTCGACTCGAGCTCCGCCTCAGCATCGATCTCGGCGTCACCGTCGATGATGTCTTCGATCGACTCGTCCATCCCCGCCAGCCGCGTGAGCAGCAGATCGAGATCCTCGACCGAGGCGACCGCCACGCGCACCCGCCGACCGGTGATCATCGCGACGTCGTCGATCGTCAACACGTTCGTCGGGTCGGCCATCGCCAGCAGTAGCGTCCCGTCCTCGGCGAACCCCACAGGCACTGCCCGGTAGCGCTTCGCGGCGTCGGCGCCCACTAGGTGCACCGCGCCCATGTCCAGGTCGTACACCGACAGGTCGACATAGTCCAGCCCGAACCGCTCGGCCACCACGCGCGCCAGCTGGTCGGGGCGCAGTACCCCTTGCGCCACCAGTACCTCGCCAGTCGGGCGACCCTGCTCGCGGGCGACCTTGACAGCCTCCTCCACCGTGTCGCGATCGGCGAACCCCAGATCGACGACGACTTCGCCGATCATCCTGCTCGAGCGCCCGCTCGAACGCGCCGGATACACGCCCTTGCCGGTGCGCTCACCCTCGCGACGCTCACGCAGCGGCTCGGGGCGCGCCTCCTCGGGCGCGCTCGCGTGGCCGTGTGACTCGGCGAGGACATCGGTGGCAACGTTTCCCATCACCGCTTTATCGGCAGCGCTCATGTCCGTCTTGACCGCCACGGTGCCGTAACAGGCTGCATAACGAGCACATCAACGACTCGCCCCCGACGCTCGCGTGACCTCACCAAACGAAACCCTGGAGAGACCCGTCAGGAACAGGTAGCAGCAAGCGCACTCACATGAGGTACCGTGATGAGAATGCCGCCGCTCATCTGGGACCGTCGGCCCGACGAACTCAGGGCCCCCGCCATGATCTGCGCGTTCCAGGGATGGAACGATGCGGGCGACTCCGCCTCAACCGCCGTCTCCTTCCTCGCCTCAGCGCTCGAGGCGAACCGCTTCGCCCGCATCGACTCCCAAGAGTTCTACGACTTCCAGGCCAATCGCCCAAGCGTGCGCCTGACCGAAGGCAACTACGAAGAGGTCATCTGGCCGACCGTCGAGGTGTTCGAGGCGTTCGCCCCGCGGGCCACGCGCGACCTCGTGCTCGTCCAGGGCGTCGAGCCGTCGATGCGCTGGCGCGCGTTCAGCGCGCACATCCTCGACCTCGCCGAAGCGCTCGGCGTGCAGGTCGTTGTGTTGCTCGGAGCGCTGCTGGGCGACGTTGCCCACTCGCGGCCTGTGACGATGACCGGCTGTGCCTCAGATCCCTCGCTGGTCTCGCGGCTGGGCATCAAACCCTCCACCTATGAAGGTCCAACCGGGATCGTCGGTGTGCTGCACCATACGTGCGCACAGGCCGGTCTACCCTCGGCCGCGATCTGGGCCGGCGTGCCCCACTACGTGGCCGCGGCCGCCAACCCGAAGGCCGCGCTCGCCCTCGTGCGCCGCGTCGAAGGTCTCGTCGGAGTCTCCGTCGACGTCTCCGAGCTCGAGCTCGCCTCCGCCGACTACGAACGTCAGGTCGGCATCGCCGTGCAGAGCGATCCCGACATCCAGGCCTTCGTCGAGCGCCTCGAGCAGGAAGCCGACGCGGAGGCCGAGGCCTCACCCAACGAGGTCCCCGACGGAGACACCCTCGAGCGCGAATTCCAGCGGTTTCTGAAGCAGCGCGGGATCAGACCTTCCTAACGCTCAGCCGCCGGGCACACGATCCGGAAATCGCATATAGAGCATGCGGCCCGCGAAGGGGTGGGATCGAAGCGCTGACCCATGATCCCCTCGCCGGCCTCCATCACCGTCGCCCGCACGCGCTCCTCGTTGGTCTCGCCCGGCAGCCGCACGACGAGGTCGTCGAGCACGTAGTAGTAGGCCCTGCTCGCCGCCTCCACCTGCCAAGACTCGCGCGCGGCCAGCGCATACAGCGACAGCTGCACGTCCTCGCGCAGCTGTTCGGGGGTGCGCGGGCGCGAGGTCTTATAGTCGATCAGCTCATACCGCTCGCCGCCGCCGTCGGACTCCTCGCCGTCCGCGCCCTGCCCGTGCGGTCCCGCCAGCCGATCGACGCGATCCACGCGCCCGCGCAGGTGGTGGGGTCCGATGCGCAGCGAAAACTGGCGCTCGAACCACACCGGCTCGGAATCCTGCCCGTGCAGCCGCGTGTGGTAACGCTCCAGTGCCGCACGCGCCTTGCCCCGCAGCTCGCGCTCGGAGGAGCCCTCGCGAAACCCGCCCCGGCGCCAGCACGCCTCGAACAGATCCAGCAGCTGCGTCAACGTCTCCCCGCCCGCGGCGTGGTAGCGCTCGAGCACCTGATGCACCACGATCCCAAACCGCTGGCCGAGCGTGGGCTCGGTGGGGATGCGCAGCACCCGCGCGAACTTATAGCGCAGCGGACAGCTGCGGTAGGTCTCGATGTCCGAGGCCGACAGGGCGAGACCGCCGCCCTTGCGCGGCAGGAACGGCACCAGCGAGGGCTCACCGCGCGGCGAGAGCGCCTGTACGCGCGCCGCCTGCTCGTCATAGCC
>JBAUXH010000167.1:0-5814 GCA_049584155.1 Solirubrobacteraceae bacterium | reverse complement strand
GGAGGGCCGCATGCGGCCCTCCCGGCCTCGTCGCGTGCGACGAGGCCCACCCAATCGGCCTCTTAAGCAAGCATGCGGCGGCGCGATGCGGTCCGCGGGACCCGCATGGGTCAATCCAGCGGAAGCTCGTCGATTTCGTGGCGCGTGTCTTTGATCCAACGCCACACGCACACGAGCGTCAGCAGCACGCCGATGACCGTCAGCTCGATCATCGTCGTCACGCCCACGAGCGCCAGCGTGATGCCGACGGCCGTCAGCAGCGGCAGGATCGAGGGCCCGGGGAGATGGATCTCCTCGCCCGTCGGCGGTATCTCGGGGTCGAGCGGGCTCATGAGACGTAGTACGCCGCCACTACGAAGGTGATGCCGAACATGAACATGCAGATCCCACAGACGATCAGCCCGGTGCGGATGTTCTTGCGTGCCAGTCGTCTAGTCATCATGGGCAGGCGCGCATTCTATAGATGGACGTCCGCGACCATCGCGCAGAACAGCAGCGCGAGATACGCGAGCGAGTACAGATACAGCCGCAACGCGCTGCGCCGGTCGGCCCGTCGATACAGCATCACCGCACCGGCGATAAACCCGAACCCGAGCGTCATCGAGGCGGCGAGGTAGACCGTCCCCAGCCCTCCCGCGCAGAACGGCAGCTGAGTGACCGCGTACAGCAGCACCGTATACAGCAGGATCTGCCTGCGAGTCTCATCCTCGCCGCGCACGACCGGCAGCATCGGTATGTCAACGCGGGCGTACTCGTCCTTCATCAGCAGGCTCAGCGCCCAGAAGTGAGGGGGCGTCCAGAAGAACACGATGAAGAACAACAGCACCGCCGTGCCGCTGACCGAGCCCGTGACCGCGGCCCAGGCTACGAGCGGTGGAACGGCGCCTGCCGCCCCACCGATCACGATGTTCTGCGGCGTGCGCCGCTTCAGCCAGATGGTGTAAACGAACACATACCCGAGGAACCCCGCGAACGACAGGCTCGCCGCGAGCACGTTGACGGTGAACGAAAGCTCGATGAACGAGAGCGCGGCCAGCGTGCATCCGAACAGCAGCGCCGCTCTCGGGGCCACGCGTCCGGCGGGGATCGGGCGTGTGGCAGTGCGGGTCATACGCGCGTCGATGTCGCGGTCGAACCAGTGGTTGACCGCGCCCGCGCCGCCGGCCGAGAGGTAGCCACCGAGACAGGTCAGCGCCACCAGCGCCACGGAGGGGTCGCCGGCGACATACATCGTGGCGATCGTCGTCAGCAGCAGCAGCGACTGGACCTTCGGCTTGGTCAGCTCGACGTAGTCGCTCAGCAGCTGCCGCGTACGCGGCGCGAGCCCCAGGCCTGGCGCCTCGATCGCCGGCGCTGCGCCTGTCGGACGTGCGCTCATGATCGACCAATGGTAGGGCCGGGGGTGTGGCTGAGCGTCGCCGCGCATGCAGCGATGCTCGGCACTCGCCGCATGACCGTCATCTGGACTACACGCCTACCTGAGTGGCGCCCGCGGGCACGGTGGCCCCTCCGGGCGCCGGTACGCCCGCACTGCCGCGTCGCTGCACCTCGCGACGAATGTCCTTCATCGGCTCGGCCGAGCGCACCAGTGGGATCGTGTCGAAGTTGTTCACCGGCGGGGGCGAGCTCGTGAACCACTCCAGCGTGTTCGCCTTCCATGGATCAGGCCCCGCGATCGCGCCCACTTTCAGGCTGCGCGCGGCGTTGACGATCGTCACGATCACGCCGAGCGCGAGGATGAATGAGCCGACCGTCGAGATCAGGTTGTACAGCGCCAGGTTGCCCACGTTCGGGTACTCATACACCCGCCGCGGCATCCCGTCCAGACCGATCACGTGCTGGATTAGGAAAGTGACGAGGAAGCCGACGAACATCAGCCAGAAGCTCAGCTTGCCGAGACCCTCCGACATCATCCGCCCGGTGATCTTCGGGAACCAGTAGTAGATCGCCGCGAAGATCGTGAACACCGCACCGCCCATCAGCACGAAGTGAATGTGCGCGACCACGAAGTAGGTTTCATTCAGCTGCCAGTCGACCGGGAACACGGCCAGGAACACGCCGCTGATGCCGCCGATCAAAAACAGCGCAATGAACCCGGCGCAGAACAGCAGCGGCGTCTTGAATTCGATCGTCCCGCGCCACAACGTCGCGATCCAGTTGAGCATCTTCACGCCCGTCGGCACGGCGATGAAGAACGAGCTGAGCATCACGAACACGAGCAGCGCCTCGGGGATCGGTGCCGTGAACATGTGGTGCGCCCACGTCAGGAAGCCGAGGAAGGCGATCGCCACGGTCGAGGCCGCGATCGCCTTGTAGCCGAAGATCGGCTTGCGCGCGAACACCGGCAATATCTCCGAGACGATCCCGAACCCCGGCAGCACCATGATGTAGACCTCCGGGTGCCCGAAGAACCAGAATAGGTTCTGCCACAACAGCGGCGAGCCGCCCTGCGATGGGTCGTAGAAGTGCGTGCCGAAGTGCCTGTCGGTCAGCAGCATCGTGACCGCCGCGGCGATCACCGGCATTGCGAAGATGATCAGGATCGAGTACGTCAACATCGCCCACACGAACAGCGGCAGCCGCCCCCAACTCATCCCGCGCGCGCGCATGTTCGCGACCGTCGCGTAGAAGTTGATCGCCCCCAGGATCGAGGAGATACCGGTCAGGTGGATCAGGTAGATCCACGCGTCCTGTCCGCCCCCGGGTGAGTAGATCGCGTTCGACAGCGGCACGTAGCTCGTCCAGCCCGCTTCCGGCGGGTTCCAGAAGATCGAGGCGTAGAACACGAGCCCGCCCGTCAAGAGCAGCCAGTAGGAGAGCGCGTTCAAGCGCGGATAGGCCATGTCGCGCGCGCCGATCATCAGCGGCAGGAAGTAGTTCGCCAGCCCCGCCATCATCGGCACGACGAACAGGAAGATCATCGTCGTGCCGTGCATCGTGAACAGCTGGTTGTAGATCTGTGGCGTCACGAGCGTGTTGTTCGGCGCGCCCAGCTGCAGGCGGATCATCAGCGCCTCAATGCCGCCGAGGCAGAAGAACACGAACGTCGTGACCATGTACATGATCCCGATCCGCTTGTGATCGGTCGTCGTGATCCAGCTCGTCCAGCCGCGTGCCTCACGCTGGGCGCGATGGGCGACTATCTGGGGGACGGGTAGCTGGGTTGCGACGGTGGCCATGTGCGGCGGTTCTCCTGGGGTTCGCGTGGGGTTAGGGGTTCTCGACCTGACCGGCGCCGACCTGCGCGCCCAGTTTCGCGCGCGCCACCCTCGCGGCCGCGTTCGCCTGGGCGATCTCCTTCTTCTGATAGGCCAGCCACGCTTCGAACTGCGCCGGCGGGACGGCCTTCACGGTGGCGATCATGCGCGCATGTCCGCGTCCGCACAGCAGTGCGCACTGACCCGTATAGATGCCCGGGTGGGGGATCTTGAACCAGGTGTAGTTGTGGTAGCCGGGCACCGCCTGGAACTTGCCCCCGAGTTGGGGTATCCACCAGGAGTGCACGACATCTGAGGAGACGATGTCTAGCGTCACGGTCGTGTTCGTCGGCACGACCATCTCCTCATAGGAGTAGGGCGCGCCCAGGCCGTCCGGTTCGCTCGCGCCGGGGTAGACGAACTGCCAGAGGTACTGCCGGCCGATGACCTGGATGTTCAGCGACTTACCGTTCGGCGGCAATCGACGGTTGGCGCTCGCGTACAGCACGCCCGTTTCGCTTTCGCCGATCAGGCTCGCGCCCGCGGCGCTGGAGTTGGGTGGATTCTGGATCGCGCCGAGCTTGGCGAACGTCAGGATCGCCAGCCCCACCAGGATCACCGCAGCCGCCACCGTCCAGCCGACCTCCAGGCGCGTGTTGCCATGGATCTGCGCCGCCGTCGCACCCTTACGGGCGCGGAACTTGATCAGTGCGTAGGCCAACCCGCCGATGACCGCGAAGAAGATCACCAGCGCGATCACCAGGATGATCTTGTAGAGCGAGTCGATGTTGTCCGCGTTCGGCGAACCCCCCGACTCGGGCGTGAAGAAGGCAAGCGTTGTCGAGAGCAGGTGGCCCAAGGCGCGCGGGATTCTATTCAGCCCCGGACCGGAAGCGCTTGATGACGTTTGCTACTTGCCCGAAAACTGCGTCGGGCGCTTTTCCACGAACGCCATCGCGCCCTCCAGGAAGTCCTCGCTTGAGGCCATCTCGCGCTGGATCTGCGCCTCGAGCTCGAGCTGCTCCTCGATGCGCGCATACAGCCAATTGTTCAGCTGACGCTTGGTCCCCGCATAGGAACGTGTGGGTCCGGCAGCCAACCGTGCCGCCAGCGCCGCGGCCTCCTCGCCCAGGCGCTCATCCGGGAAGACGCGGTTGATCAGACCCCACTCCAGGGCCTGCGGCGCCAGCAGACGCTCGCCGAGCATCGCCAGCTCGGTGGCGCGCGCCATGCCTATACGCGTGGGTAGGAATAGCGAGGAGCCGCCGTCGGGGACTAGGCCGATGTTGACGAACGCGAGCAGGAAGTACGCGCTCTCGCCCGCCACGATCAAATCGCAGCACAGCGCGAGCGAGCAGCCGATCCCTACGGCCGGACCGTTCACGGACGCCACGACCGGCTTGGGCATCTCGCGGATAGCGTGCATGATCGGGTGGTAGCGCTCGGTCAGTGTTTTGTATACGTCAGGACGTCCGTCGGGCGTAGTCTCGCCACCGCTGAAATCCTTCAGGTCGGCGCCTGAGGAAAATGCACGTCCCGCCCCTTCGATCAACACGGCGCGCACCGACTCGTCCCGGCGCGCGCGGTGCAGTGCCGCGAGCAGGTCTTCGCCGAACCGCCTATTCCAGGCGTTCAGTGCCTCCGGGCGATTCAGCTGGATCGTGGCCACGCCGCCGATGAGGGATACGTTGACGGTCTCGAGCTGGTCTTGTCGGTCGCTCATCGGGGCGTACTCCTCGCGTGTGTGCGGTGGACGGAGATGTCGCTACTGGGACAGGCCCACACGTCGGGCACGCAGACGATCCTACGGACTGGCGGCCTTGCGTATCGTGTGCTCGATGAACACGCCAACGCGTCCGGTGATCGGCATGTGCGCAGCCCTGGAGCGGGCGCGCTGGAGCGTATGGGATCTGCGCGCGGCGCTGCTGCCATACAACTATGTCGAGGCCGTTCAGCGGGCGGGCGGGCTCGGCTTGCTCCTGCCCGTGGACCGGCATGTGACCGAGGACCCGGAGCAGGTATTGGAGTTGCTCGACGGGCTCGTGCTCGCGGGTGGCGCTGACATCGATCCTGGCTCCTACGGTCAGAGTGCCCACGCCGAGACCGTCGACACGGTGCCCGAGCGCGACGCCTTCGAGATCGCGCTCACGCGCGCGGCGATCGAGCGGGATCTGCCCGTACTAGGGATCTGTCGCGGGATGCAGTTGGTCAACGTCGCTCGCGGTGGCACGCTGCAGCAGCACCTTCCCGAGCGCTTTGGCCACGGCGAGCACCGCCGCGTGATCGGCTCGTTCGACGGCTCTGAGCACGACGTCGTACTGACCGAAGGCTCGTTGGCGGCGCGTGCCGCGGGCGAGGTCGCGCACGTGACCAAGTCTCACCACCACCAGGGCGTCGATCGGCTAGGGGAGGGCCTGGTCGTGAGCGGTCTCTCCACGCTCGACGACCTGCCCGAGGCGATCGAGCTGCCGGGGCGGCAGTTCGTGCTCGGTGTGCAGTGGCATCCCGAGGCCGACACGGCCAGCAGGGTCATCGGTACGTTCGTCGCCGCGGCGGCCGCAGCGCGTGTGCCGACCGTCTGAGCCCGCCACACGCGCGGCGGCCGCAGCGCGTGTGC
>JBAUXH010000166.1:0-3951 GCA_049584155.1 Solirubrobacteraceae bacterium | reverse complement strand
CGAGAGGACCGCGTCGCCGAGTGCGACAGCACTCTCGGTGGCGAGCGCCCGCAGCGCATGGCGCCCGCGCAGCACGCCATAGCGGTGCAACAGGTAGCCGCGCGCGAAGCCCGCATGGCGTCGCTGCCAGGCAGTGCCGCGTCCGTGGGTGGCACCGCCGATATGCATGCCTACTGCATCGGGCACGACCGAAGCTCGCCAGCCGGCGCCGCGCAGGCGCAGCGCGAGGTCGAGGTCCTCCGCGTAGGCGAAGATCGCCTCGTCGAGTCCTCCAACCTGCTGCCAGGCCGTACGCCGGTATGCGGCGGCGGCCCCCGACGGTCCCACAAGCGCGGGACGCGGATCGCCCGCCCGATCGGCCGGCAGGCCGGCTAGGCGCGGGAAGCCGGCCAGGGTGGGATCGGCGCACAGCCCTACGCTGTCGATCAGCAGCTCGTCGGGCTGCACCAGCAGGCACGCGGCCGAGCCGGTCCGTGGATCGGATTCGAGTGGCGCCACCAGGCGCTCGAGCCAGTCGGGGCGGGCATATACATCGTTATTGAGTAGCACCACCACCTGGCCGTCGCCTGCTGCCACGCCGCGGTTGCACGCGGCGGCGAAGCTCAGCGCCTGCGCCGAGCGGAGCAGCCGGACTGCGGACCACTCGCTGCGAACGCGTTCGGCGGTCTCCTCGCTGTCGCCGTTGTCGGACACGATTACCGTGTGCGCGCGGGTCTGTCGCGCGAGGTGCGACAGGCAGTTTTCTGTCAGGTCATACCGCCCTGAGGTCGGGATCACGATGTCGATAGCGAGCGGCAGGCGACCCATCCTAGCCTCTAATCTTGCACGCTTGTGGCTCCCGGCAAGCCCATTCACATAGGTCTAAACCTCATCTTCCTCATCCCCGGCGAGACTGGCGGTATGGAGGTGTATGCGCGCGAGTTGATCCCGGCGCTGATCGACCAGGCGCCGCCGGGTATGAGCTTCACCGCTTTCATGAGCCGCGAGGGAGTCGCCGACGGTCCTCCGTGGGGAGATCTGCTGCCGGTGGTGACGGTCCCGGTGAATGCCCGCAACCGGGTTCAGTGGGTGCGCGGTGAGCAGACGCTGCTGCCGCGTCTGGGCGCCCGCGCGGGCGTCGATCTGGTGCATAGCCTGGCGAGCACCGGGCCTGCCCGCGGGCGCTTCCGGCGCGTGGTCACGGTCCACGATCTGATCTACGCGCGCTTCCCCGAGGCGCACAAGGGCATCCGCGACCTGGGGATGCGCGTGCTCGTGCCGCTGGCGGTGCGACGCTCGGACCGGGTGATCGCGGACTCCCAGAGCACCCAGCGCGATCTCGTCGAGCTGCTGCACACCGACCCCGAGCGCATCGACGTGGCGCCGCTTGGACTGGGGGCGCTCCAGCGCAGCGATCCGCTAAGCGAGCCCGAGCTTCGCCGGCGCCTGCAGCTTGGCGAGCGCCGCGTCGTGCTGAGCCTGTCCGCCAAGCGCCCCCACAAGAACCTACTGGCCCTGATCGGGGCCGTGGCGCAAATCCCGGGGGAGCGTCGCCCCCTGCTCGTGCTGCCCGGCTACGGGACCGCCCATGAGGCGCAGTTGCGCGAGCGCGCCCGCGCTCTCGGTGTCGAGCAGGACGTGCGCTTCCTCGGCTGGCTGTCAAGCGAGGAGCTCGAGGGGCTGTGGCAGGCGGCCGACGCGTTCGTCTACCCGTCGCTGTACGAGGGCTTCGGTCTGCCGGTGCTCGAGGCGATGGCTCGGGGAGTTCCGGTGGCCTGCTCGAACGCCTCTTCGTTGCCGGAGGTGGCGGGCGATGCCGCCCTGCTATTCGACCCCCGTGAGGAGGAGTCGATCGTCGGCGCGCTGGAGCGTCTGTTGAGCGATCGCCCGGAGACCGAGCGTCTGCGCGCTCGCGGACTGGAGCGCGCAGGCCAGTTCACATGGGAGCGCACAGCCCGCGCGACGCTCGCAAGCTACGCCCGCACTTTGCCTGCACGCGCTTGACGAGATGCCGGTGCAGGCAGGCGCTAGCGAGGCGTTATACGCGAGGTCCAAGCGCATCGCGATAGCATCATCTCTCTGCAGCACGCACCTTCTGCGCCACTTTCCGCCTTCTCAGGCGTTATAAACGCAACGCTGGCTGCCCGACTCTTCGAATCAGGACTCCAAAGATCCTCAGCAGATGAACACGCTCGCCCCGACAAGCGCCCCTCCCGCGGCGCCCGACGCCCAGGATTCCGACGCGCCGCTGGTGTCGGTCGTGATTCCGTGCCTGAACGAGGCCGAGAACATCGAGTCCTGCGTGAGGGCCGCCCTGGGGGCGATCGAGCGCATGGGTGTGCCGGGCGAGGTGGTCGTCGCGGACAACAACTCCGAGGATGACTCCGCGCGCCTGGCGCGAGAGGCGGGTGCCCACGTTGTGATCGAACGCCGGCGCGGCTACGGCAGCGCCTACCTGGCGGGATTCGCGGCCTCGAAGGGTCGCTACATCGTCATGGCCGACGCCGACCTGACTTACGACTTCGACGAGATCCCGCATTTCGTGGAGGAGCTCCAGGCGGGGGCCGAGTTGGTGATGGGTGACCGCATGGACAACATCCAGCCCGGCGCGATGCCGTGGCTGCACCGCTACATCGGCAACCCGATCCTCACCGGGCTGCTCAACCTGTTCTTTCGCACCGGCATCAGCGACGCGCACTGCGGCATGCGCGCGCTGCGCCGCGAGGTGCTGCCCCGCCTGGATCTACGCACGACCGGCATGGAGTTCGCCTCAGAGATGGTCATTAGGGCCTCCAAGGAGAACCTGCGGATCGCCGAGTTTCCGATCGAATATCACCCGCGCGGGGGCGAGTCCAAGCTCTCGAGCTTCCGCGACGGCTGGCGCCATCTGCGGTTTCTGCTCGTGCACTCGCCCAACCATCTATTCATCTTCCCGGGCGCCGTGCTCGCCGGCCTGGGCACGCTGATCGTCGTGCTGGTCGGCGTGGGCCTTGACTTCTTCGGGCGGGCCTGGGGGGTGCACGCGCTGATCGGTGGCGCGCTGCTGATGATCGTCGGCACACAGGTGCTAGCGCTCGGATTGTGCGCGCACGCCTACGGCACGTACTTCATGGGCGAGCAGGACCCGTGGTTCGACCGTATGCGCGCCCGTTTTCGCCTCGAGCACGGACTGCTGCTGGGAGGCGCGTTCATGTTGATCGGGCTGGTGATGGGCGGGATCATCCTGGCGACGTGGATCTCGCACGGCTTCGGCTCGCTGGCCGACGAACATCTGGCGGTGATCGCCGCCTCGCTTTTGATCGTCGGGATTCAGATCTTCTTCTCGTCGTTCCTGCTCAGCATTCTCGGACTGCGCCGCCGCTAGCGTGCTCCTGCGCCGGATTCCGGCGGTCGTGTTCGCCGGCGAGGCGCGCGTATGGCGTCTTGCCGCGATCGCCGCGATCCCGCTGGTGGCGCTGCTCGCGTTCTACTGTCTGCGTCCGCGCGAGTACTACACGGGCACGAACTCGGTCGAGGCCTACACCTACATCGCCGAAGTCGGCCCCGGCGAGCCGGTGTGCGTGCCGGGCCTTCAGATCCCGCCGGGCACGGCCCGCATCCGCCTGCAGCTGATCTCGCGCACGCGCACCCGTCCCGCGCTGCACATGGTGCTGCGCCTTGGCGCGTCCACCGAGTCACGAGCGGCGGGCCGGGGTGTGAAGGACAGTCGTTCCAGCCCGATGAGCGTGCCCGCCGCGAACACCATCGAGAGCGCGCTCGCACCCCTGACGGTCCCGTCTGATCGTGTGAGCGCGGCCGTGTTCACGCTTCCCGGACTCTCCGCCGAAGCCGGAGAACGTCCGGCCTCGCTGTGCCTGACCGCGCGCGGTCAGGTCAACTGGGGTGGCACGCCGTTGCCCGCCCCTCCCAAGAGGGCGACGCCGAGCGCTGGCCGATCGCCGGTGTCGGGGCGGATCGCGGTCTGGTACCTGC
>JBAUXH010000165.1:0-1629 GCA_049584155.1 Solirubrobacteraceae bacterium | reverse complement strand
GGTCCATCCTCCTCGCTCTTCGTGCGTGCTACGAAGCCGACGGATAGTCCGGCGCGGCGGGCGGCGGGGGAGCGGGCGTGCCCGCGGTGCGCGTCTGCTCGTCCTGGAATGGGGGATAGGTCTCGCTCAGGAGGTAGATGTAGGCATCCGAGCGCGCGGTGTAGGAGTTGGCCAGCACCATCAGATCGAACAGGCCGCGCGGCATCTTGCCCGTGATGAGAATGACGAACCAGGCTGCCACCGCGCCAATCTCCAGCAGTAGACCCATGACGTAGCGCACGACCAGAATCGGGATCGCGAGGATGATGCGGAAGAGCGTGCGCAGGCGGCTGTACTGCTCCAGCCGTGTGAACTGCATCCGCACGGGGTAGGCCGGGTCATCCGAGCCCCCGAACGACGGATAGGGATCGCACAGCAGCACCGCATATGCGGTGAAGCGCGTGAGAAAGCGCGTGTAGCCGGCGGCGAAGTCATACAGGCCCTCGGGGTAGCGGCCGGTGATCACGATCGCGAACCAGGCGATCACGATCACGATGCCGGCGACGATCGCGTAGATGTACAGCCAGATCATCAGCGGGATCGCGAGGATCAGGCGGAAGAAGGTGGTGAGGCGGTTGCGTGACTCGACGTAGTCGGCCTCGAAGGTGACGGGATAGGACACGAGCATGTTCCCCCTTGGGTCGTAAAGCAGCGATTGCTCCTCCAAGCGCATCCTAAAGCCGGTAACGGCGGGTATGTCGATTTTGTGTCCATGTCTGGCATGCGGCAAACGGATGTTGGTGTCCTGCCGGTGCATCCGGACCGGGCCGCGAGAGGCTTGCGGCGCGCGGGCCCCCGGTGCTCCGATCGACTAGATTCCAGAGCGTGGACGCGGGCGACCTCGCATACGCCGGAATCGCCAGGCAGGCCGAGCTGATCGCGAGCGGCGAGGTCAGCTCGCGCGAGCTGGTGGACGTGTGCCTGGAGCGGATCGAGCGCTTGAATCCTCGGCTGAACGCGTTCCGTGTCGTGTTCGACGAGCGCGCACGGATGGAAGCCGACCAGGCCGACGCGCGACGCGGCGCGGGGGACAGCGGGCGGCCATTGCTGGGCGTGCCGATCGCCGTCAAGGACGAATTCGACGTGGCCGGCGAGGTGACCACGTTCGGCACGAACGCCTACGGCGAGCCCGCACGCGAGGACTCGGAGATCGTCCGCCGCGCGCGCGCGGCGGGAGCGATCGTGATCGGCAAGACACAAATGCCCGAGTTGGGCGCCTTCCCGTGGACCGAGTCGCCAACCTGGGGAGTGACGCGCAACCCATGGGGGCTGCAGCGCAGCCCCGGCGGTTCCAGCGGCGGTAGCGCGGCGGCCGTGGCCGCCGGCCTCGTGGGTGGTGCACTGGCGGGCGACGGCGGAGGATCGATCCGCTTTCCCTCCGCCTACTGTGGGTTGTTCGGGCTGAAGACCCAGCGCGGGCGTGTGCCGCTGGCGCCGCACCTGGATGCCTGGCACGGTCTGGTCGTTAACGGCGTGCTGGCACGCTCGGTGCGCGACACGGCCCTGTTCTATGACGCTATCGCCGAGGGGCCGCCGGACCCCGGCGCGCCCGCGGTCCCGCCGAGTTCGCTCATGGCCGCGCTCAGGCAC
>JBAUXH010000164.1:0-1776 GCA_049584155.1 Solirubrobacteraceae bacterium | reverse complement strand
CGGCAAAGGTCGACCAATCCTGCTTGATCGCGGGCAGACGAAGATCGTTGAGCAACAGCGTGAGCCTGGCGGCATCGATGCTGGTGGTCATGCGGCCACTCCCACCTGCTGGTCGATGTCGCCGCCGAGCAGCGCCTCGTAGGCGATCAGTGGCGTGAGGTGCACGACAACCTCGGGAAGTGCGGCGGGGTCGGCGGTGAAGCGGGCGCGCAGCGCGGCGATGTCCGGAAGCTGGCCCGCTGAGAGATCCACCGTGAGCAGTGCCGCGAGTTCGGCCTCGCAGCCGCGCTCGTGGGCAAGCGCCAGAAGATTGACCATCAGACGGCACGCCGATCTCTCCGGGAGTTTCTCGATCAGCCGGTCGAAGGTCAGGCGATAGGCCTCGCGCGGGAACAGCTGGTCGCGATAGACGAGGTTGAGCAACGCCATGGGTTTGCGCCGAAGGGCGTGGATCACGTGGCGATAATCGACGACGTGGGCGCGCTTGCCGCTGCTCGCGGCGAGTCCCCGCGCCAGGGTCATCAGTGGCGTGCCGCCGATGAACACGTCGAGGCGATCGTCATACAGCCGGACCCTCAGCCGATGGCCGATGAGCCGCGACGGCACCGTGTAGAACACCTTCTTGAGCGTGAAGCCGCCGGAAGAGGTGACGGTGACGACAGTCTCCTCATGATCGCAGGTGCGTCGCCCGGGCAGCATTTGCAGCGCGGGCCGTTCGAGGGCGATGCGACGGGCATGATGGGCGTTCTTGCGGCTGACGATCTCGTCGATGAAGCGGCGATAGTCGGTGAGATTGCCGAACTCGCCGCCCCCGCGCATCAGCAGCGCGTCGCGGACGGCCTTCTTCAGGTGGCCATGCGGGCTCTCGATCGCGCCGTTCTCATGCGCGACGCCACGATTGTTGCGCGTCGGCTGCATCCCATAATGCGCGCACAGCGCATCGTAGCGCCGGGTCAGATCCTCGCGCGCCTCGTGGTTCAGATTGCGGAACGCGGCCGAGAGGCTGTCGGAGCGATGCTCGAGCGGCGAGCCGCCGAGTGCCCACAACGCGTTCTGCAGTCCCTCCGCGAGCGCCACGTAGCTTTCGCCGCCGAGAATGACATGCGCGTGCTCGAACCCGGAGTAGCCGAGCCGGAAGTGATAGAGCCGGTGATCCAGCCGCTCTCCGGCGATGGTGACGCGCAGATCGGCCATGTCGGTGAAATCCGACAGGCCCATCCGGCCAGGCTCATGGACCTGCCGGAAGATGACCTCCTGGTCCGCGCCATGCACCGCCCGCCAGGAACGAATGCGCCGCTCCAGGGTGCGGCGCGCGCCGACGGGTAGATCCGGATGGCGTCGCTGCATCTCGTCGAAGATCGCCACGGCCCGTAGCCCCGGCGCCGCCGTCAGCATCGGCACGACCTCGGCATCGAAGAACTCGGCAAGCGGATCGGCACGCCGTCGCCCGCGAACCCGCTGCCGCGATGACGGCAGCCGGTGGTCCTGTTCGAAGCGATACGCGGTCGGTGTGCTGATCGCAGCCTTCGCCGCGCTCACCGCCGGGCCGTCGGTCGGTCGGAAGGTCATGTAGAGCCTCATCTGGTGGTCGGTGACATGGCGGCCGGGCAATGGCGGGACCTTCTCAGGGAAGGCCCATCCACACCTCCGGCCGGTCGCGGTCACCTCACCAGGCACCCCTCAAAGGAAGCTCAGGCTAGTAGTCGGGCTTGCTTGCGGCGCGCGGGCGTGGGGGGCGGACGACCCGTTCGGTGGCAGCGAGCGTCGCGCCACATT
>JBAUXH010000163.1:0-24135 GCA_049584155.1 Solirubrobacteraceae bacterium | reverse complement strand
GCTCTGCGCCGCGTGAGCCTCCCCGGCGAGCGTCCACACCGGCAGCCTCGCCTCCCGCCCGCGCACCTCGAGCTCACCCACCGGCACGAGGTCCGCGGGCGGTTCCTTCATGCGGTCGCACGTGGACTGCGCGCAGAACAGCATGTGCCCCGAGCCCTTCGTCATTCCCTCCAGCCGCGAGGCCGTGTTCGTCGTGTCCCCGATCGTCGTGTACTCGACGCGCTGCTCGGAGCCCACGTTGCCAGCCATCACCGGGCCGCTGTTCAGACCCACGCCCATCACGAAGGAGCTCTCGTGGCCCTGCTCGGCCAGCCACGCGTTGAACCGCGCAAGGCGCGGCCCGATCATCTCCCGCGCCGCCCGCAGCGCCCGGTCGGCATGGTCGTCCTGCTGAAGCGGCGCCCCAAACGCCGCCATGATCCCGTCGCCCATGTAGGCGATCAGCGTTCCCCCGGCCGCCATGATCGCCTCGGTCATCTCGTTCAGGTAGTGGTTGACGACCTCGATCACATGCTCCGGGGACTGGCTCTCGGAGAAGCTCGTGAACCCGCGCAGGTCGCTAAACAGGATCGTGCAGTCCCGTTCCACGCCGCCGAGGCGCAGGTTCTCGTTCGTGCTCGCGAGCACCTGATCGACAACATCGCCCGGCACGAATCTTGAGAACACGTCTCTCACGCGTTCGCGCTCGATCGCCTCACCCACGTACAGCACCCCCAGCGTCCCCAGCGTGCCGATCGCCAGGGCCAGCAGGGGATACACGAACGTCCAGATCCAGCCCGTGTTGAACGCTATCTGTGTCGCGATCGTGAACACCACCGCCAGGGCCACCGCGTCCAGGAGCGAGCGCCATCTGCGCACGCGTAGGCTGCCCAGGGGGGCGGCCGCGCCGAGGAGAACGATCAGCAGGACGTCCATCCAGGCGGGGGCGTTTGTCAGCGGCACCCCTTGCAGCAACGTCGAGGTCGCATTTGCCCAGACTTCCGGTCCCGGCATGCCTTCGCTGGTCGCGGTCGCATGTATGTCCTGAAGGATGTGTGACGTGGCCCCCACGATCACCACCTTGCCGCGGACTGCGCTTGGCGGGAACTGGCCTTTGAGCACCTGGTAGAAAGGGATCGCGCTGACTGTTCCCGCGGGCCCCGCGAAGTCAATCGGCAGAGTTCCGTCTTCGAAGCGCGAGGGGGTTATGGGGTGACCTGTCGCCACTTCAGCGGTGACGACGGCCGCGCCGTGAAGTCCCTCATATGAGTACGGGAAGCGTCGGATCGCGCCGTCGGAGTCCTCCGGCAGCCCCACGTAAGCAGCTCGTGCACCCACTTCGGCCAGGTTTCCGCCGAGTATTTCCGTGCGTCCCCCTCTCGCGACTTCTTCGGTCCCGAGCACGGTTTTCCCGCGAGCCCTCCCGACCGCTTCGAACAGTGCGATGTCGTCCTTTTCGTCGGTCGGGTGGGTGAATTCGATGTCCATCGCGATCACCCTTGCGCCAGCCCTGCGTAGATTGTCGATGACCTCGGCGTAGTAGTGACGCGGGAACGGGAACTCCGACGGCAGCTGACGGTTTCTGAGTTCTTGGAAGGTGGCGGCATTGATCGCCACCAACGTCACGTCCGGCGGCGGCGCCTGCCTGCCACGAATCGAGAACCGCGCGTCGATCGTCTGCAGTTCGCTGCGCCGCAGCAGATGCGTCGCGTAGGCGCCCACGCCGATCCCCGCGGCCACCACGGCCACTCCGATCAGCAGCACGGTCTTGCGCTGCCCCCATCTGGCGCGCCCCATTCTCAGCTCGCTCCTGTCACAATCCCGCCCGGCACCAGGACGATGCTAACCGTACGCCGCCATACCGGAGTGCCCATGTCGTGGGCGAGGCCAGCCTTGGCGCTGGTCGCCGCGCTCGGGTTGCTGTGCGCCGCCTCGCTGATGGACGTCGCATCGTCGTGGGGCGCGCCACCGCTCGGATCGCTCTCGCAGCTGGCGTCCCCGTTCAACTGCATAGGTGAAGTGGGCTACCACGAACTCGAAATCGGCTGCGGCACTCTGCTGCCGGCAGGAGCGATGAACTCGTCCTACCAGGCGCTGGTGAGTCCGGACGGCAAGAACGTCTACTCGGTCGCGATCGCCGGCGACCTCATCGAGTACTCGCGCAACCAGACCGATGGTGCGCTCACCGAGATCGGATGCGTCAGCGAAGGCACGTCCACGTGCGCGCCCGAACACGCGACCAGCGCGATCGCGATCGGCTCCCCCGCGGCGATCGCGATCAGCCCCAACGGCCGCAGCGCCTATGTCGTCACGCAGGGCTCCAACGATGCGCTCGTCTCGTTCACCCGCGATCCCGAAACGGGGCTGCTCATCGAGCAGGAATGCATCAGCGAAGTCGAAGCCGTCGTGAGCGAGTGCGACACCCTCAAAGGCAAGGGCCTCAACAACCCATACGGCGTCGTCGTCAGTCCAGATGGGAAAAACATCTACGTGTCAAGTCACAACGACGAAGCCGTGGCGGAGTTCTCGCGTAATACCTCGACGGGAGCCATAGCGCAGCTCGCGACCCCCGACGAATGTGTGGGGGGCGCGTCCAGCGGCTGTGTGACGAACACCGCGATCGGGATGGAAAAGACGATCGGAGTTGCGGTGAGCCCGGATGGCGGGAACGTGTACGTGGCGGCCGGTGGAACCGAACCCGGGGGTGCGCTGGTCGCGTTCAAACGCAACTCGGAAACGGGCGCGCTGACTCAGCTCGTCGCCAAGGCAGGATGCGTTAGCACGGTCAACGCGGCGTGTGAACCCGGGACAGCGATCGACGGGCCCGAGGATCTCCTCGTCAGTCCCGACGGTCACAACGTGTACGCGAACTCCAGTAAGGGGAACGGTGCGGTGCTCGAGTTCAGGCGCGAACCGTCCGGGGCGCTCGCACAGCTCGCCTCACCGAATGCGTGTGTGATGAATGCGCCGGTCGAAGCGGGTTGCACGCAGGCCGAGGGTTTGAGGGAAGCGCTGGGCGTGGCGATCAGCCCCAATGGGGGAAACGTGTACGCGAGCAGCCCGCAGGAAGACGACGAGGCGGCGTTTACGCGCGACGCCGGCACGGGAGTCCTCACCCAGCTGCCCGCGCCCTACGAATGCGTGGCCAAAACAGAACGCAGCACATGCGCGGTGTCGGACATCACCGGCATTGCGGGCGCCAGGCGGGTGACAGTCAGCCCGGACGGCAAAAATCTTTATGTCGCCGGTCAGAACGACCACTCGGTGGTCGAGCTGACGCGCGTGACAGAAGTCCCGTCCGGAGAAACACCACGGGGTGGAGCTGGGTCGATTCCCCTACCGCTGCCAATCGTCTCCCCACCACCCCTGCTCGTCCCGTCCCCGGTGCTCGCCCGCACCGGTAACGTCGCGCCCGTGTCCGGCAAGGTGCTGGTCAAGGTCCCCGGAAGCAAGCAGTTCGTGCCATTGCAGACGCTGCGCCAGATCCCGTTTGGGTCTGTCATAGACGCGACTAACGGCACTGTGAGCGTGACGACCGCGCTGCCCGGTGGGAAGACCCAGACGGGACAGTTCTTCGCCGGTGAGTTCATCCTCAGACAGGAGCGCAACGGGCTGGTAGTAGCGGAACTGACCGGCGGGAACTTCTCGGTCTGCCCGACTAAGCGCGAGCGTAGCCACATCGCTCGGGCCGGTTCCGTGCAGGCCTATGCTGCGGCCTCGGGCAAGCACGTCGTGCGCAAACTATGGGCCAACGCCCACGGCAAATTCTCCACGAAGGGCAACTATGCCGCCGGGGCCGTGCAGGGCACGGAGTGGCTGACCGAGGACCTTTGCGAAGGCACCTTGATCCGCGTTACGCGCGACAAGGTGGCAGTGACGAACCTCGTCAATCACCGCCACGTTGAGGTGAAGACGGGGCACAAGTATCTGGCTAAGGTGCCGCGCGGGTAGGCAACGTCCCCTGCTACGGGTTCAGTGGGAGGCTGCGGACCCGAATACGTTCAGGTTCGAATACGACGATGCTGCCATCCATAAGGTCGCGTTCGACCGCTGTGAGGTTGGCAAGCAACATCTCGACTTGCTGCGTCGGCCGTCGCTGCTGTGTGCCGCTGCGAAGCAGTATGACCGATGGTGATTGCTCTTGGCGTAGCGCCAGCAAAGTTCCGAAGTCTGTGTCTGCGGATAGGAGCACACGCCGCTCTTCTTTGGCACGGACAAATATCTCATCGTCGCTTGCTGCCTGCATTCCATAGTCGCGCACGTGCTTCGCGTCATGGCCAGCACTTGCGAGTCCTTCGGCGACTGCCGGTGAGAGCGCGTTATCGACGAGGAATCTCACGCTGAGGCGGCCAGCGGCAACTCGCGCTCGCGAACGGCCTCTGCCGCGTAGCGCAAGCCTTCACTAACATCCTCGGCCTCAAGGTCCGGGTAGGCGGCGAGAACCTCGGGGATACTCATACCGTCGGCGACCATACCGACCACGGTTGCGACCGGTATGCGTAGACCGCGGATGCAGGGAACCCCGCCCATCTGATCTGGCTGCACAGTGATTCTGGTGAAGCGCATCAGCTCTTAGCTTATCGCGTGCTGTGACCAGTTCTTCAGGCAGTTCGCACAGGTATCTGGCTAAGGCCCCGCGTAGGTAGACGTCAACTCGACTCTTGTGAGCTGCTGCTCATACGGTCCCCGACCGGTGAGGCATGTCGCGCCGCAACGGGCCGCCACATCCAACGCGTCGGGTGCCGCCATGCCTGTGCCGAGCCCGTATGTGATCCCCGCGGCGAACGAATCGCCACAGCCATACGAGTCCACGGCTACACCTGGTGGCGCCGCGGCCGTCCACGAGCCCGATCCGCCATCGCATTCCCGATAGACGCCCCCACGCGCCCCTTCGGTCGAGACGATCAGCTCGGCTTCTCCTTCGATGGTGGACGCCTCCCCCTGCTCGGTCTTGTCGTTCGCACTCAGCACTAGCGCGTCCAGCGCGACGCCGTGTCCCAGGGCATCGGTCGCGCGGGGGCTCGCCACCAGTACCCGTGCAGCGCGGGCGGCGCGCAGGGCGCCGACATCGCCCGCCGTGAAGTAGACGGCGTCCATTTCTGCCAGCAGGCTCCATTCCAGCTCCGTGTCGCTGCCTAGCGGCTCCAACCGTGGACCGTAGGTCACGATCGTGCGCTCGCCCGCGTCGTCCACGAGCGTGCTCGCCGTTCTCGTCGGTGCCGCGCGCCGAGCCGCGCGCACTTCCACGCCGAGCTCGCGCAAGCGCTCCACCGACCGGCGGCCGTGCTCATCGTCGCCTAGCGCACTTACGAGTACGCACTTTCCCGCCAGCCGCGCCAGCTGCACCGCGGCGACAGCCCCGCCCCCGGCCGGCTCCTCGAACGGTTCGCGCGCGTGCACAATCTCGCCGACCCGCGGCATATGCGACACGCGCGCGAACCGCACCCACTCGACGTGTCCCACCACGGCTACCCTCGGTCGACTGCTGCCCATGACGGCAGTGTCACACAGGCAGCTGGGCTGGCTCGGTCCGCGTCAATCTCGCCCGTGGGATGAGGGAGTCATTCACGTGCGGCGATCTCGTCCTCTCGTCGATAACCGAGGCGTGCGGAGATGCGGTCGGCGGCGGCGACGAGGTGGGGGTGAAGCGCAGCGGCGAGCCGCTCGACCGCAATCATCGAGGTATCCGAGGAGAGGTCGATCGCGGCGATCGTCGCTCCCGCCTCGTTGCGGACGGGTGCGGCGATCGCGATTCTTCCCGTCGCGAACTCTTCGTCCTCGGTCGCATAGCCCTCTTCCAGTACGCCCTTGAACTCGGCTTGGAGCGCCTCCTTGCCGGTGATCGCGTTCGGTCCTCGGCGTTCCAGGCTCGCTCGTAACAGCAGCTCTCGGCACTCCTCCTCGGGGAGATGGGCAAGGAGCACCTTGCCCATCGCCGTGCAATATGCGGGCATTCTCGACCCAACTCCTACGCCACTGTCGACCTTGTCCTGCCCTCGCTGGAAGCTGACGACTCGATCGATGTAGACGATCTCCGGGCCGTCGAGCATGGCGAGACTCACCGTGAAGTTAGATCCCTGGCGTAGTTCGTCGAGGATCGAGTGCGCGTGCTCGCGCAACCCGGTCGAGTTCAATGCGGACATCCCTAGGTCGGTCACGCGCAGCGAAAGCCGGTACTTGCGGCGTTTGTCTTGCTCCATGTATCCGAGCGCGACGAGGGTCGTGAGGTAGCGGTGCGTCGTCGAGCGGCTCATCCCCAGCTCATCAGCGATGTCGGCGATCCCGAGCACCGAGCGCCCGGGTCTAAAACACTCCATGATCGCCAACCCACGCGCCAGCGATTGGGAGTAGCGCGGACCGGAAAAATCGGGCATCTCCCACGCATCCTCATATGGTTCGGTAGGACTCATGCCGAACACCCCCCGTTTTTCCACAACGCTGGAGCGGGACACTTGGCCGGGACTTCGCGGCCAAGCTTGTGGCCACCGTCGGCGGTGTGCGAGAGGGGGCGGGAATCGAGATCGAATCGTCCATGGTTCGGCTCGTTGGTCTCGGGTCTATGGGCCGGGCGCCGTGGGGCGACGCCCGGCCTTTATCTCTGGCAGAGACCAGGACAGGCGGAACTCATAACCTGCACCGAGCCATACCCGCGCGCCGTCTGGCGACGACGCCTCTCTTCTTGCGGGATGAGCGCCCGATCGGCATGGTCGTCCTCGGTCATCACCTGGGATATTGACGCGAGCAGGCGCGCTCGACTAGTCCCCTGGGGGAGTATTCCTCTAGCGGATATCCGATATCGGATATCCGCCGGCCGTCTCGGCCAGCGGCAGGTATGGGGAGGCGTGAGGACTGCCGCGATGAGCGAACCGGCGAGCGCGAAGCACCAGCATCGCCGGTTTCGCCAGGCCGCCGAGTGCGGTCAGTACGCGTTCGGTCGTGTCGCGAGCATAGGGCAACCAGGCGTTTGGGTCGGACAGGTAGAGGCTGGTCATACCGGCCAGGATCAGGCGGTGCTCGACGCCGACCGCATCTGATCGCCGAGCGGCTTCGACGGCCAACAGCTCCATCCGTTCGGCCATTTCATCAGCCGAGGAGTAGTGGTCGAGGAGGTTCTGCTGACCCGTCGCGGCGTCCTCGGCCCGGTCGATCAGGCTGTCGAGCAGGGTGTGCAACGTTCCCATCCACGGCCAGTACAGCTCCTCGACCGCTCGGGCATGTCGTTTGGTGAGATCGGGGTCGGCCGCGGCGCTCAGCAGTGCCAGCGTCGCCAACGAGGAGCCGGTCGCGGCCGCAGGCTCCCACCACCACTGTCTGACCTCGGATGGCGCTTCCACTTCGGCCCAGCGGGCGAGGGCAGGGTGGTCCTTGCGTCCAGCGAGGTTGATGTGGCTTTGGTAGAAGATGATTCGTCGGGCCTGCTCGAGCACCGCCTCTGCAATCACGGTGTAGGAAGGCAACTCGACGAGCATGGCGCGGCAGCAGTCAACCAGCTCGACGAGATATCCCCCGTCCTCACCATGGGTATCGTGCCGGTAGTAGTCGATGTGTGGACGATCGGGTGCAAGTGCGATCAGGATGGCAGAGTGCAGCTGTCGCGCGTTGGCTGCGGGATCATCGCTTGGCTGCTCCATCAGCGAGTCGGTGTACTGGTAGATGCTCTGGAGTCGCACAAGTAGTCGCACGACGGTGGCGCGTTGATCCTGATGGGCGAACGCTGCAAACGCCGCTACGCCCTCGAGACTCGCCCAATCGCTCTCATACACCTCAAGCGCCAGGCGGCGAAGTCCAAGATCGGGGATCTCGCTTGCTCGCCCACGCAGACGGCGAAGCTCGCGCCGCGCGAGCGGCAGCACAGTCAGCCAGTACCGGCTAGTCGCCAAGGCGAAGGCGCCGGGCAACTCCCACCGTCGATTTTTGAGCTGTAGGCGCACATGGGATAGCTTCCCCGCGTGTCACGCTCTATGCAACCCCTGTCCGCGTTACTCCTGGAAGCTGGCCTGCGCTGACACTCCCGCCGCGGAGTAGCCGGGCAGAGCAATGATGGCCAATGCGATTCCCAGCAGTAGCAGCAGCGTAAGCACGACCTGTACGCCGCCGACGCTGAATGGCGCCGGAAAGCCCACATCCACACGCAGATACCGGTCTCCGAGTGCGTGTGCGTATACACCAAGTATCACCCCATCGAAACAGCCGATCCCCAGCACGATCGCGCTTTCCATCAGCAAACACCGCCAAAGCTGTGCGCGATCGAAGCCTTGCGCTTTCAGCGACGCCAGGCGTGACCGTCTCTGATAGATCGCGGTTGAGAGCGCCGTGGCGAGAGCAAGTGCTGCCACGACCAGCAACAGCGTCGCAATCTCGCTGAGAGTTCTCAGGCCCTGGCGGACCGCGCCCTCGACCTCGGCGACGCGTTCCTGCGAGGTCTGTACACGCAGGCTTGGTTGATTTCTGAGTCGTTCTTTCACGACATTCCTGCCGGTGGCAGCCGTCACGCCCGGCTTGAGGCTGAGCGAAACCGCCGTTGGGGTGGTAGTCAGCCAGTAGCGGCTGTAATCCCGCGTATTCACACTGATCGTGCCTGACGGCCATCCGGTGTTCGTGGTGATGGCGGCGACCCGCAGCGGTGCCACGCCCGAGGGGGTTGGCAGGGAAAGGCGACTGCCGATGTGGAGATCCTGTTCGTTGGCGAATCCACTCGAGACGGTAGCCCAGCCATTTTGGCGCATTCGTGCCGTTGCGTTCGCCAGATCGCCTTTCAATAGTTGACTTGAGAGAATCATCGTGCTGTTGTTTGGCGGGACGGCGCGTATCCAAATTCGGTGTGTGCCGAGGTCGAGAAATCCGCCCTGATGGACATGGACCGACGTGATCGTCCCGCCCGCATGAGCAAACGGGTTTGACTGGGATTGGATACGGAAGCCGTCGGCGTCAAAGATGTTTCCGTCCGGAGTAACCCACACAGGGGCCGAACCCCACTCTTCGACGATCGCGTTGTCCAGACCTCGCAAGAGGTCGTGTCGGGCTCCGTCGACCGCAACGACGCCATAGACCGCGAGCGCAGCCACGCCCGCCAGCGCGATCGAGCGGGTAGCCGTGCCCTTCATTTCGATCGCTGCGACGGCGACCATCCCCCCGTGATACTGGCGGGCAAATCGTCTCAGCAGGCGGGACGTCGCCCGAAACAGAAGCGGGATCAAGCATAGGGCGGCAAGCGCGAGCACGACTCCCCCGATAACCGTCAGGGCTGCGTCGAGCATCACACAGATGCTGACCAAAACGATCAGGGTCACACCCAGTGCCGCCGCGCGAAACGTCGTCTCCTCGGCGATCGCCTGCCCTGGCTCCCCCGTCTCGTGAAAGACAGCATCAATCGGCCGGTTTGAGCGCAGGTCGAAAATCGGCGAAAGCGAGACGAGCAGTGCCGCGAGCAGGCCGCATCCAAATGCCACGATCACTGTTCCTGCATGAATCGTCTGGTTGTTGGTGACCGGAAACGCCGTGGCGAGATAGCTAGGGACTTCATGAAACAGCGTGCGCGCGAGCAGATCGCCCACGACTATTCCGACGCACGAAGCGCCGATACCGAGCACCATCGCTTGAAAGACGACTATCGCAAGTACCTGCCTAGCATCAAATCCCTGAATACGCATATCGGCGATCGCTCTGCGTCGCTCGGGAATGGTTAGGAGCATCGCATTCAATGCCAGCAGGAATCCGACCATCGCGGCTATCGCGACAAACAGAGATGTGGATCGATTCACGGGCACTGCGGCCGTTTCCGCCAACCGCAGTTCGTTATCTGCGGGCCCGACGTCGATCGTATTGCCCGCTAGAGCGCGCAACTCGCCCGCGACCTCTCTCTCTCTCCCGGGCCGGGGCTTGATCAGAACCTGGTTTACCTGTCCAGGCGTTCCGGCGATCGCCTGTGCATAAGGCAGCAGCGCAGCGACCAGAGGAACCGAAGCGAGCGGCCCGATCGCGCCAGAGTTCAGCACGGCGCGCACTCGCACGCGACTACTCGAACCGTTGATCACGAGCGTGACCGTTTGTCGAGCTTCCGTGCCGATGGTGCTGGCCAGGCTCGAGGGCAGTCCTACACCACGAGCGAGCAACAACGCCCCGGAGCCAAGGTTCTTGGTAGCAAAACCGCCCAGGCTGATTAGGCTGGGGTCGATACCGACGAATTGAACCCGCTGGCGCCCCCGCGGACCTTCTATCACCGCGTACTTTCGCAGCAACGACGCGGACCTGGCGACCCCCGGCAGGCTCGCGATTCTGTCGGCCAGGCTCATGCTGAAGGTGCTGGGGGACCGCGCGACGAACTCCAGGTCGGCCGATCCTCCGACGGCGCGGACGTCTTCGCGCACCGAACCCACGATGCTGCCGTTAGCCACCAGTACCCCAAACACGAGCGCGACGCCGACGGCGATACCACCGCCGGCTAGCAACTCGGTGACGGTGTGGTCCCGCAGTCGGCGTCGATAGAGCCCGAACAATACGCTCAGGCGCATGCCAAAGATCGTCGGGTTCGGAAGAGCCCTCATTGTGTGATGTCGGCGCGCAGGTCGAGGGCCAAACCCTCGGTGAGGTTGCCGTCTCGCAGCGTGCAGACACGATCGACGAACGAGGTGGCCTGCGGGTCGTGCGTGACAAGCAGAACGGGGATCTGCCGCTCGCGGCAAATCTCCGCGAGCAGCTCCAGGATTTCACGACTACGCTTGGAATCGAGGTTCCCGGTCGGCTCGTCGGCGAGCAGCAGGCGCGGATCGTTGGCCAATGCGCGCGCGATCGCCACGCGTTGGCGCTCACCCATCGACATCTCGGCAGGAGTGTGCTCGATGCGCTCGCCCAAGCCGACGCGCTCGAGCCAGGGGCGGGCGGCGGTCTGTGCTTCGCCGAGCGTCATACCAAGCGCGAGCAACTTCACCGCGGCGTTGTCCAGGGCGGAGGCGCCCGTGAGGTGGAACGACTGAAACACAACCCCGGTCTGCTCGCGCCGGTAACGCGCACTCTCGCTTGCCGACAGACCGCTCACCTTGCGTCCATCGAACACGACGCTTCCCTCGTCCGGCTGCATGATCGCGGCGGCGAGCAACAGCAGCGTCGTCTTGCCCGAACCGCTCGGCCCATACAGCGCGACGAACTCGCCCGGGGCGACCGTCAGCGAGACGCGATCGACCGCATCAACAGTCTCTCCTGCGCCGGCGTAGCGCTTGGAGACCTCGCGCAGCTCGAGCGTCACGGCGCGTCGGCGCTCATGCCGCGCCGCGCCGCTCCGGGAGCCTAATGACCTTGCGCCGGGAGTCCGTGGAATGCAAACGGCCGTTATCGAGGCTCATGACACGTACCGCGCTTCGCGACGGCCCCGCGCCTCGCAACGCCGCGACCTCTTCAGAGGCAATCAGCAGTGATAGATCCAGCCGTTTGGGCAATGAGTGGATCAGGTCGAGGAAGGCCCGCGCGTCTTTCGGCTGGGGTAGGACCGCCGGCTCGTCGATGAGCAGCAGCGCCGGTTCGCGCGCGATCGCGCGGGCCAGCTCGACGCGCACCCGTTCGACCACCCCCAGTCTGCCGGTCGGCGTATACCCCAGCTCCGTTGACTGCACCGTTTCCAGCGCACGCCACGCGCACGCTTCGGCGTGCCCCATGCCTAGTCCCTCGGCGTACAGGGGCATCGCCACGTGCTCGACTACGACTTTCGAATCGCCCGCGCGCCAATCACAACGGGCCAACGCAATCCCACCATGCCGGCGGGTGCGGGCACGCTCGTCGGCACTCAACCTCGCGAGATCACGGCCCTGCCAGCAGACCTCGCCTTCGTCCGGGGCCTCGAGCCCCGCGGCGATCCGCAGCAGCGTCGTCTTGCCTGCCCCTCGCGCTGCGAGCACGCCGAGAGTCTCTCCGGCATACAGCTCGAACGAGACACCGTCCAGCACCGCGACCTCGCGCAGGCCGTCGCGGAAGCGCTTGGTCACCTCCCGGAACGCGAGAACGGTCATCGCTGCTGTTCGGAGGGGCCCTCTTCGAGCGCTCGGCAGGCTTCTCCCACCCACTCGAGTTCTGCCTTCAGCCGCTTGTCCACCGCCGAGCGGTACAAGCTCATGATCGTCCCCAGCCAGGACACGCGTGGTGTTTCTGTCTCGACGTTCTCTTCGATCTCTTCGAGTAGATCGACGCGCCATTCGTTCAACGCGCGCAGCAACTCGGGTATCTCCTCTTCGCTGGAAAACGCGAGCCGCGCGTGAATGTCGGCGCGCATGACGCTCGCCGCGGGCGGCGTGGTCAGCCATTCCTGACGCGCCAGCGCGGCTCGATCGGTTGGATAGAAGAACCGCCGCGAGTACGGGGGATCATCGATCGGCCTGCTCTGCGACCACACGAGTCCTTCTGCCTCCAGCTGTTTGAGGACTGGATAGATGTGCTTCGCCTGGACGTGCCAGGAGGCGCCCATACGACGATTAATCCGCTTGGCGACCTCGTACCCGTAGGTTGGGCCTTCGAGCAGCACGGCTAGTGCCGCCGCCTTGATCGGCGAGCGACCCTCTACCAAAGCTGCGCTCTTCTCCCTATCCGTCATGGTCATACCAAGAATACGATAGGTCCGAATCTTACAGGAAGCTGACGACTAGGCAATGATCGTTTCCTACCGATGCTCGCGGTGTCCTACCACTAGCCTGAGTGCTCATGCTTGTCGAGCTTCTATTCTGGGACGGCTGCCCCTCGCATTCGCGAGCGCTCGCCGACCTGCGCGCCGCGATGACCGACCTCGGTCTTGCCCCGAGCACGGTCGCGGTTCGCGAGATCGGTACACACGAGCAGGCGATGCAGGAGCGATTTATCGGATCGCCCACGATTCGCATCGACGGAGTCGACGTTGTGCCCCCGGGCGAGGAGCCGTTTGGGCTCGCCTGCCGCGTCTACTATCGCCGGGACGGTCGGGTCTCACCTACCCCCGATCCGGCCGACGTGCGCGATGCGCTTCGCGCCGCCATCCCCCACACGAACGCCTTCCCCGAGAGAGGAGAGATGAGATGACAGTTGCGATCGGAGCCCCGGCCCCCACGTTTGCGCTGCCGGACACGGAGGGAACCATGCACACACCGGGCGACGCGCCCGCGACCGTCGTCGTGTTCACCTGCAATCACTGCCCCTACGCGCTGGCTTGGCACGATCGAATCATCGCGCTCGCGCACGACTACTCCCAGCGTGGGGTGAGGGTCTTGGCGATCAACCCCAACGACGCCACCCGCTACCCGCGCGACTCGACGGAGGCGATGCGTGCCCGTGTGCAGAGCGGTGAGTTCGATGCAGTGCCCTACCTGCGGGATGAGTCCCAGGAGGTTGCCCACGCCTACGATGCCGAGACGACCCCGGACGTGTTCGTGCTCGACGCCGCCGGCCTGTTGCGCTATCGAGGTGCCCCCGACGCCGATTACGAAGACGTATCCCAGCGCGCCGACTTCCTCCGCGATGCCCTCGACGCAATCCTCGACGGCCGCGACCCCGTACTCGCGCAGACCCCGCCCGTGGGCTGCTCGATCAAGTGGCGGGAGTGATGAGCTCCCCACACGATCCCCGAGCCTGTGCACGGCGCTCGCCTGACGGCGCCGCGTTACTCTCAGCGCCCCAGCGTTCGCATCAGCTCACGGGCGCGACCGCGTACCTCGCCTAGTAGCTCGCGCACCTCCTGTAGGCCCGCTCGCAACTCCGCGTCGCCGACCTCGATCGGCAGCATCGAGTCCTGCAGGGCCGCGAGCTCGCCGTCGGCCCTGCCGGCCGCATCCACCGTGGCCTCGACGAACCCTTTCACGCCCGTGGAGGGCGCGCCCTGCGGTGCCGACTCGAACGTGTGACCGGGCAGATCGTGGCGCTCGGCGAACCCCGCATACGTGCGCTGCGCCCTGCCGTACGCACTCTGCACCGGCCGGAACAGCTCCTGCTCCAAGCGGTCGGCGGTACGTTCGTCGAGTAGCTCATATGCCTCGCCGAGCGCCGCAAGTGCCACCCCGATCTCCTCGACCGCCCGCGCTAGGGCATCGAGCACCTGTCTACGTCCGTCCGCGGTGGTGTAGGTCATGGGTCCAGGTTATTCGGTGTAACGTCAACCTCGATGAACGGCATCCACCGCACGATCTGCGCCTCGCGCTGGTGGGCGCGGGGAGTGGAGCGCGAGCTCGTCCCTTGGTGCCTAAACGGCGTTGAGCTCGGCGAGGATGTGCTCGAGGTCGGTCCCGGGTTCGGCGCGACTACACGCGTGCTCGCTCGCCGTCCGGGCAAACTCACCGCGCTTGAGCTTGAGGAGCGCTACTGCCGGCGACTGACACGCGAGCTGGGCGAGCACGCGACCGTCGTCCAGGGCGACGCCACCGAGCTTCCCTTCCCCGACGGCTCCTTCTCGGGCGCCGTCTGTTTCACGATGCTCCACCACGTTCCCTCGCCCGAGCTCCAGGACCGCCTGCTGTCTGAGGTAACGCGAGTGTTGCGCTCCGGCGGAGTGTTCGCCGGCACCGACAGTCTCGGTCACGGTCTCCTGTTCAAGACGATCCACATCGGTGACACGCTCGTTCCGGTCGATCCCCGTGACCTGCCCGACCGTCTCACGCGCGCCGGTTTGAGTGAGGTGCGCGTGGACACAAGCGCCAGCTCGCTGCGCTTTCGCGCCCGCAAGCCTTAAGGCTATGACCGCACGCCCCGTTTTGGGATAGGCCCTTAGTCACAAGCTCTCGCGTCAGGGTCTGGCCTCAGGACTAGGATCACCCGATCATCGGACGGCGAGCACACACGACATGACTCCCGGGCATGCGTCTATCGCCGCCTGTCCATTCTGCGGTGGCCCCGGCGCGCGCATGTTCGATGCGTGGGATCGCAACCGTGAGACCACGCGTGAGCGATTCGCTTATGCCCGCTGTCATACGTGCGGGACTGTGTTCCTCATCGATCCCCCGGCCGATCTCGCTCGCTACTACGCCGAGGACTACTACCACTTTGGTTCGGACGGAGAACCGGCCTGGAAGAGCGATCTGCCGCGGATGCAGGCCGCGTCATACCGTGTCGATCTGCTGCGAACCCACGCCGGTCCCGGGCGTCTAATCGAGATCGGCGCCGGTACCGGCGCGTTCGCTTCGACCGCTCAGGCGGCGGGCTTCAAGGTCAGCGCGATCGAGATGAGCGAGCGCTGCTGCCGTTACCTAAGTGAGCGCGAGGGGATCGACGCGATCTGCAGCGACCGTCCGCTGGAGGCGCTCGCCCCGCTTTCCTCCGCCCGCGTGGTCGCGCTGTGGCACGTGCTGGAGCATCTACCTAACCCGGCCGAGATGCTCGCGCGCGCAGCTGAGAAGGTGGAACCCGGCGGTGTGCTGGCGATCGCTGTCCCGAACCCGCGCTCGCTGCAATTTCGGGTGCTCCGGACTCGCTGGGTTCACCTCGACGCCCCCCGACATCTGTGCCTGATGCCAGCGGCGGCCCTGATCAGCCGAGGCAGAGACCTCGGGTTGACGGACGTGGCGCTGAGCACCAACGATCCCGATGGTCTTGAGTGCAACTTCTTCGGCTGGGTCGGCGCGCTCCGGCGCCATCCGGCCATCGGTCCGACATCCGACCTCACAAGTCACTGCGCGCGCGCGATCGAACGAACGCTCGCGCCGCTGGAGCGCACCGGCGATCGGGGGTCGGCCGTGACGATCCTGATGCGCAAGGCGACGTAGTGTCCTTGGCCGACGAGTCGACGGCTGAGGGCGCGCCGGCCGAGGAGACCCCGGCCGGCGACATCCTGTCGACCTCCGCCGCGGGACCGGCCGCGGCGCGGGGGGGTGGACTGCGCGTCGGCGGCTACATCGTCGGCGCTCTCTCCAGCGTCATCTCCGCCTCGCTGCTGACCCGCCATCTCGGCGTGGTGCGGTTCGGCGAATACGTCACGGCGCTCTCGCTCGTCGCGCTCGTCGGCGCCCTGTCGGACCTGGGACTAACGGCCGTGGGCGTGCGCGAGCTCTCGATGCGCCCTCCCACCGAGCGCTGGTCGCTCGCACGCGATCTGCTCGGACTACGGATCACGCTTACGCTCATCGGCAGCGTCGCGATCGTGGCGCTCGCCTGGTTCGCCTACTCACCGACGCTCGCCGTCGGCGTCGCCCTTGCCTGTGTAGGGCTGTTGCTGCAGGCGACCCAGGACAACTTCGCGCTGCCGCTGCTCATCGGTCTGCGACTCGGCGCAGTCGCCGCCCTGGAACTCTCTCGCCAGCTGCTCACGACCATGTTCACGATCGCGCTTGTGTTCGCCGGCGCCGCACTGATTCCGTTCCTGGGCGTTTCGATCCCGGTGGGCCTGATCGCGCTGGTCGCGACCGTGATGCTCGTGCACAACACGCGTGCGCTCACGCCAACGTTCAGCCTGCGGCGCTGGCGGCGATTCGTCAGGCCGATGCTCCCCTACTCGGCCGCGGTCGCCGCCTCCTCGGTCTATCTGCGCGTGTCGATCATCCTCGTCTCCGTGCTCGGCACCGCCATCCAGCTGGGCTACTTCAGCCTGTCGTTTCGGATCGTCGAAGTCCTCACCCCGGTCCCGGCGCTGCTGGCCGGCTCAGCGCTGCCGATCTTCGCCCACAGCGTCCGCGCCGACGATCACGACCGGCTCGGATACGCGCTCGGGCGGGTATTCGAGGTCTCGCTGATCGTCGGCGCCTGGGTTGCCGTCTCGATCGCGGTTGGCGCCCCGCTCGCGCTACAGATCGTCGGGGGCCCGCGCTTTGCGCCCGCGGCGCCCGTGCTCGCGGTGCAGGGTATCGGCCTGGGCGCGATGTTCGTGAGCCTCGTCTGGGCCAACGGCCTGCTCGGTCTCGGCCTCTACCGACAGATACTCGCCAGTAGTCTCGGTGGCCTGATACTCACTGCGGCGCTCGTCGCGGCACTGGTCCCGATCGACGGCGCCCGGGGAGCCGCCATCGGAACATCCACGGGGGAGATTGCGCTGGCGATCGCACAGTGCGTCGTGGTCGTGCGCCGGCGCCCGCTACTTCGTCCGTCCCTGCGCATCGTTCCTGGAGTTGCGCTGGCCGTGGCGCTCGGACTCGCGCCGCTTGAGCTCACCGCTATACCGGTGATCGCGCGATTGGCAATCTCCACGGTGCTGTTCGCGGGCGCCCTGTTGCTCACTCGCGCCTACCCTGCCGAGTTGCTCGATCTGCTTCCCGGTCCGCGCACGAGGAGAGTGTGACTATCGGCTCACGCCAGAACCCTGGGCTCCTGGCTCCCCGTTAGTGTCCCCGCCGTGATCGCGGTCGTGCACCTCGTCTGGGGGCCTCTCGGGACTGGGCCGCTACACGAGTTCCTGGCCTCCTACAGACGTCACTATGCGGGCGTCGAGCACGAGTTGGTGGTGCTCCTCAACAACGTCCCCGACCCGCTGCCCGCGGAGTTCGACGCGGCGCTTGAGGGCATCGAGCATCGCCTGCTTCGCACCCCCGAGCCGGTTCAGGACCTCGCCGCATACGTTCACGCCGCCGAGCGTCTCGAGCACCGGCGATTGTGCTTCCTGAACTCCTACTCGACGATCCTCGCGCCGGGCTGGCTGGCCAAGCTCGACCACGCGCTCGACCAGCCGCGGGCGGGACTCGTGGGCGCCACCGGCTCGTGGGCGAGTCTGCACTCGGCCGTACTTAATGCGTTCCTGCTGCCCAACCCCTACCGCCGGGTAGTTCCTCCACGCAGCATCGCGCGCGAACAGATGCGCGAGATCGAACTCGAACTCGACGCCGCGCGTGCGCCCGAGGGCTCCGTGCCGACCGCTGGAGAGCTGCCGCGGCGAACCCTGTCCGGTTCGGTGCTCTCGACACTGCGCTCGTTTCGCCCAATGCCCGAGCAGCTCCTGCGCTTCGCCCCGTTTCCGGCCTACCATGTGCGCACGAACGCGTTCATGCTCGATCGCTCGATGTTCGCGACGCTGCGCATGCGTCCGCTGGCCAGAAAGATGGACGCCTATCTGTTGGAGAGCGGGCGCGCGAGCTTCACCAGCCAGGTTCAGAACATGGGCCTGCGTACGCTCGTGGTCGCGCGCGACGGCGCCTTCTATGACCACCCCGAGTGGTACGCCAGTGAAACGTTCTGGCGGGGCGACCAGCAGGGCTTGCTCGTCGCCGATAATCAGACCCGCTCCTACGCCAACGGCTCCTACGATCGCCGTCGGTTGCTCTCAGCGTTCGCATGGGGTCCCGAGTCGGCCCCCGGCCCCTCGGCGTGCAAGCGCGCCGGCGATGGGCCTCTGCGGGCTGATGTTGGATCTTGAAACTCACGCACGCGCCGCCGCGCTGAAACGGGCGAAGCCCGAGGCGCTTGGTGTCGTTTATCTCGTGTGGGCGCCGCTTGGGCCTGAGCTGGTGCGGTCGTTCCTGCGTTCATACCACGCCCATGCGCCCGGGATCGCACACGAGCTCGTGATCGTGCTCAATGGAGCGCCGGGCAACGCCCTGGCGGCGCGCTCGCGCGCTGACGCCTCGCTGACGCGGGAGGACCTCGCCGCAGAGCTCGCGGGAGTCGAGCACCGTCTGATCGTGCTCGACCGCCCCGTGCCCGACCTCGCGGCCTACGGCCTGACCGCGCGTGCGTTGTCACATGCGCGGCTGTGCTTCCTGAACTCCTACAGCGTCATCCTCGCCGAGGACTGGCTCGCGATATTCGCGCAAGCACTCGATGATCCTCACATCGGTCTCGTCGGCGCCAGTGCCAGCTGGGAGAGTCAGTCTCGCTGGATTCGCGGCCGCGCCCGCTACTGGCCTTACCAGCTGCTCCGCCTGCGTAGCGCCCGCCGCGACTACCCGCGCTTTCCCAACCCGCACCTCCGCAGCACCGCCTTCATGCTCGACCGTACCAACCTCATCGCGATGAACCTCGACGAGGCCAGGGACAAGCGCGACACCTACCTGCTGGAGAGCGGTCGTCGCAGCATTACCCGTCAGATCCTGGAGCGCGATCTACGCGCGGTCGTCACCGGCCGTGACGGACTCATCTACGGCGTCAAGGACTGGGCCGCCTCGCGCACCTATCGCAGCGGCGAGCAGGACAACCTGCTCGTCGCCGATCGCCGTACCGAGGACTGGGCTAGCGCCTCGCCGCGCCTGCGCCGGCGACTGTCGCGCGATGCGTGGGGCGAGCACTATGTGGACGCGGGCGTGGTGGTGAAGGACCCGGAGGGTTCGTAACGAAGGCTTGAGATCGACGGCCTATGAAGATCGACGGCCCTCGTGATCCTGGTCCTTTACATCGCTCGTAGCGCCGCTCGGCGCAGTCTCAGCGACTCCCACAATGAAATTGACTCCGCGATCGCAGAGTCTGGAGGTCGCGGGTGGCGGGACATGCCGGCGGCCGCGTGCCAACCCTGTACACGGCCGCGCAGCGCCTGGATGTCGTGGCAGATCGCGATGTCGCCCGCCACGACCGCCGTCTCGGTCAGCAGCGTTCGCGCGCTCTTGCGGCTGCGCAGCACGCCGTAACGACGCAGCAAGTAGCCCCTGCTGAAGCCCGCTAGGCGACGCTGTCCGGCCGAGCGTTTGCCATAGGTGATCGAACCCAGGTGCACGCCGCAGGCGTCAGGCGCGCTCGCCGTGGTCCATCCGACCGTGCGCAGCCGCAGCGCCAGGTCGAGGATCTCCATGTACGCGACGATCGTCTCGTCCAGTCCGCCCGCCTGTTCCCAGGCGACCCGTCGGTATGCCCCGGCCGCGCCCTCGGGTCCCGTGAGGACCGGTGTGCTCAGCGTCGCCTCGGCGATCGGTCGACCCTGCAGACGCGCGAACCCCGCAAGAGTCGCGTCAGCCGTCACGCCGACGCTGTCGATCGTCCGTTCGTCGCGCGCCAGCATCGTCGCAGCGACTGAACCGACCGTCGGATCGTCCGACAGCGGCACCACCAGACGCTCCAGACAGTCGGGACGCAGTTGCACGTCGTTGTTGAGCAGCACTACGTACTCTCCTTCACCGGCGCTCACCCCACGGTTGACCGCCCGCGTGTAGCCGCGGTTGGCGCCGAGCTCGACGATCGTCACGTGCGGCCAGTCACGGCGCACCCGCGCGGGCGTGTCGTCACTGGACCCGTCGTCGACCACGATCGTGCGATGCGCGGCCGTCTGGCGCGCCAGGTGGGCGAGACAGTCGTGCGTCAGCTCGTAGCGGTTGTATGCGGGAACGACGACGTCGATCGAGGCGGCCACCGGCGCAATGCTAGGGATTTTGAGAACCGAGCCTGCCGCCATAGCTCGCCAGCACCCTCTGCAGCGAGCCCTCCAGTGACAGCTCGTGCGCGTGGCGCTCGTACCAGCGCACGGTGCTCTCGCGCAACTGCATCCCTGCCTCGTAGGCTCGCACGATCTCCTCGGCGATCGTCCGTGGGTCCGAGCTCGCGCACACAAATCCGTTGACGCCCGGCTCGATCAGCTCGACCGCCGCGTTGTCCGAGCCTGCGACGACGATGCTGGGCGTCCCGTGCGCGGCGGCCTCCACTACTACCAGGCCGTAACCCTCGCGCACGGTCGGCAGCAGCAGGCACAACGCCCGGCGCATCTCCCGGGCGACCGTCTCCGCGCTCGTGAATCCCCGCGCCGAGACGATCTGCGGTCCGTGTTCTGCGATCGCCTCGCGTACCGCCTCTCGCTCGGGTCCGTCGCCCAGGATCTCTCCGGTGAGCCCGTCGATCCGCTCCGCGGCCAGCGCCATCGCCTCGACCGCAAGCGGCGCCCGCTTCTCCGGGATCAGTCGCCCCGCGAACAGCACCACACGCTCCGCCGGCTCGGCCCGCACAGGCTCGGACGGTCCCGTGTACAGCCCGCGCAGCACCGTCACCTCCCCCCGCAGTCCCTCTTCGCGCAACCGCTGCGCGTGCAGGTCCGAGTAGCAGAAAGCCCGCTGGCGCACGCCCGCGCACAGCCGCTGCACGAGCGCACCCACACGCCCGCCCAGGCCGCCAAGGTACCCGCGCCAGTAGGACCCACTCCAGACCTCGAACCAGTCGACCGTCAGTCGGTAGCGGCCGATCGGGCGGACGCTCGCCGCTGCCAATAGCGAGAAATACGGGAACGAACAGGTGTGGACGGCGTCATAACGTCGACCGTGGCGCAGCAGGTGCGCCAGTACTCCCAGGCCGAACATCAGCGGCGGTGCGATCCGTCGCCGGCCGTCGCCGGTGTAAAGGCTCATCCGTGGACCCGCGCTCACGACCTTCACGCGCCCGTCGGCCGGCTTTGGGGTCTCGCCGCGATCCCACTGACGCAGCGTCACGTAGGTGACTTCGTGCCCATCCTCGGCCAGGCGCTCGGCCAGGTTGCGGTACCAGCGCTCCGCGCCGCCCACCGTATGTGGGTACAGGCAGTCATAGACGACGCATATGCGCATGGGGGCTAAGCTACTCAGTTTGCGGGCGCCGCTCCCAGTAGACGAAGTCACCGTGCCCTCTCGCGATGCGTCGTCTCTGCGCCCCGTGGCGCTCGCGTCGGTCGCATGCACGAGGCGCCGAGAACCATGCGCGGGGATGGCGAGGGCGTAGATGAGCGCCACCGAGCAACCGTTTGGTGAGACCTCGGTCGAGGGCGTCGCCGTGCTGGACAGCAGTGAGGCCGGGGGACTGATCGTTCGCGGTGGCGTCCTGCGGCTCGGCTCCTACGCGCTGATGGTCGCGCTGTCGGTGCTTGCGGCAGCGCTGCTCACGCGCCACCTGGGCGTGGTCCGCTTCGGCGAATACACGACCGTACTCTCGCTCGTCGGCGTCGTCGCAGCGGTCACCGACGCCGGCATGTCGACGATCGGCACGCGCGAGTTCGCGGTGCGCGAGGGCGCCGAGCGAGATGCGCTGATGCGCGATCTCCTCGGCCTGCGGATGATGCTCACGACCATCGGACTGCTGCTGGTCATCGCCTTCACGCTCGCGGCTGGATACGACACGGCGCTGCTGTGGGGGGCGATCCTGGCGAGCCTCGGCACGATCGCCCTGGTCGTACAGCACACCTACACGATCCCGCTATCCAACGCGCTGCGACTGGGTACGCTGTCGGCGCTCGACCTGGCGCGCCAGGTTCTCACGGTGGGAGCGATCGTCGTGCTGGTCGTGCTCGGTGCGGGCGTGCTGCCGTTGCTCGCCGTGGTGCTCGTGGTCAACCTGGCGCTGATTCCGCCGACGGCGGCGCTCGCGCGTCATGAAATCTCGCTGCGCGTGAGCCTGCGCCCACGTCACTGGCTGACGTTGCTCAGGCTGACCGTCTCGTTCTCGCTGGCCAGCGCGGTCGGGACGCTGTACATCTACACCGCGCAGATCCTCACGAGCCTTGTGTCGAGCCCCCATCAGAGCGGTCTGTTCGCGGCCTCGTTTCGGATCTTCGTCGTGGCCGGGATCGTCCCGAGCCTGTTGGCCGGCGGCGCCCTGCCGCTGCTGGCACGCGCCGCGCGCGACGATCGGGTGCGCCTTGCGTACGCTCTCCAGCGGATCTTCGAGGTCTCGCTGATCCTGGGAGTCGCCGCGGCGCTGGCGATGCTCGGCGGCGCGCAGTTCATGATCCACGTGATCGCCGGCCCTGAATACGCTGCTGCCGCCGAGGTCCTGCAGATCCAGGGGATCGCGCTGGTCGCGACCTTCCTTCTCGCCGGCTGGAGTTTCGCGTTGCTCTCGCTCGAGCGCTACAGGGGCGTGCTGCTCGCCAACCTCACGGCCTTCCTGATCAGCTGTTCGCTGACCGTTCTGCTAGCGAGCAGCGGTGGAGCCATGGGCGCGGCGATCGCCACCCTGTGCGGGGAGAGCGCGCTCGCGCTCGGCCTGCTGCTCGCGCTGTTGCATGGCCATCGCGAGCTGCGCCCGAGGGTGCGAGTCGTTCCCAAGGTCGTGCTGGCAGCGGCGCCCGCCACGGTGATCGCGCTGCTATCGGGTGTGCCGTCGCTCGTGCGAGCAGTGCTCGCGCTAGTTATGTACGGACTGCTGATCTTGCTCACGCGAGCGGTGCCCGCCGAGGTGTTTGAGCTGCTGCCCGCGCGCCTGCGCCGCTTGGCCTGAGCGACGCCGCGCGCTCCTGGATCGCGATCTTCCGGTTCCCGCGATGAACAGGGCGGAAGGTCTGCCGCCTCGCCGCCAGGCGATAGCCTGCCCGGCCGTGCCCTCTGTGCTGATCGTGCGCGGCCATCTGTCCACGCCCTGGGAGCTTCGGCCCTGGCTGGAGCTGGACGATCGCTTCGAGGTCTCCTATCTGCTGACCGGCTCGAACCGCTTCGCCAAGCCCGAGAAGCTACGCGCGGTTCCGGCACGGGCGCTGCGCGACCTGCTGCCTTCAGGACTGCTCGGTGAGCTGTCGGCCACGGTCCTGGGCGACCGCTATCTGTCCGCGCAAGAGGCCTTTGCCCAGGCGGACATCGTGCACGCCGCCGAGTTGAGCTTCTGGTTCGCGGCCGATGCGGCGCGACGCCGGCGCCGACACGGGTTTCGCCTCGTGCAGACGGTATGGGAGACGCTTCCGTTGCAGATCGCCTATCGCAACCGTCAGGCGCGGCGTTTTCGCGAGCAGGTGCTCGCCGAGACCGACCTGTTCCTGCCTACGACCGAGCGTGCCGCGCTCGCACTGCAGCTGGAGGGCGTTCCTGCCGAGCGCATGGTTGTCTGTCCTCCCGGAATCGATACTGCGCGTTTCGCCACGTCCTCGCCGGAGCGCCCGCCGACTGCTCACACGATCGTCTCGCCCGGGCGACTGGTGTGGGAGAAGGGTCACCAAGATGTCCTGCGTGCGCTCGCGCTGCTGCATCGCGGCATCGTTCGCGCGCCCGCCGGTGAGGTCGTTCGCCCGCGCCTGCTGATCGTGGGCGCCGGTCCCGAAGAAGCGCGCCTGCGCGCTCACGCCGCGGATCTCGGGTTGAGCGAGGTGGTGGAAATCCGCAGCGTTCCCTACGAGGAGATGCCGCGGGTGTTCGCGCAAGCATCGGCGATGGTCCTTGCGAGCCAGGCCTCCGCGACAGCGGCGCTGCACCCGTTCGACATTCCCCGCGCCTTCTGGGAGGAGCAGTTCGGACTCGTGCTCGCCGAGGCGATGGCCGCCGGATTGGCGATCGTCACGACGACCAGCGGCGCGATCCCTGAGGTCGTGCGCGGCGCCCCGGTCGAGCTCGTCGCCGCGGGCGATTGGCCGGCGATCGCGCGCGCCTT
>JBAUXH010000162.1:0-1628 GCA_049584155.1 Solirubrobacteraceae bacterium | reverse complement strand
GAGACGCCACGTTCCCTGATATAGAGCGGCAAAGCGTTTGAGTGCCTCATCCGCGCCCCAGACCGGGGTGCCACGGGTGATCCAGAGAAGTTCCGACGAGCTCAATAGCAGAGTTTCCACTGCCTTGGGCAATGTCCCGCTCTTTGTTGAACATTGAGAAGCGGTCGCTGCTGAGATTGATGTTAAGCAGCGATGGCTTGGCGAGCAAGGACGCTGTTTGAGTTTTTGATTTGATGAGCTTTCAGTGCAGCACGCAAAGCCGGAAGCTGCTTATGAGCCTTCAATCGTCGGAAGCCTTTGGCGGCTTCTTGCATGGCCGCTACGGTCCACCGCATCGCCATTGAAGCTGAGCGCCACCGTTTCACGTTCCGGCATACGCGCCGCACCGTGCCCATCACATTCTCGATGATATTGGTGCAGGCGAGCGAACGCCGCAGCTCCTTCGGCAATCCCAGGCGAGTCACGGTAAGGATCTCGTCGATGCCTTCCAGGATCGAGCTAGCGACACCTGACCAGTCGCGTTCGAGACGATGAGCGAGGTTCCGAAGCAGCTTCTCAGCCTTATCGGCGTCGTCTAATTCCCAGGCTTGTCGCAATACGCGGCGGACTGAGGCGTGCAGCGTTTTGGGCAATCGGTCCATGATGTTGCGGGCCTTGTGAATCTGACACCGCTGGATCGACGCGGCCCGGCCGAAGGTTCTCCGGATCGCCTTCGACAGGGCCTTGGCGCCATCGATGATAAACAGCCGTGCCACCTCCGGGTCGAGCCCGCGCTCGACCAGACTGTCAATGAGCGCCTGCACGGTCGCGGCGTTCTCGGTCGCACCTTCGATAAGACCGAGCGGATGTTTGTCGCCCATGGCGTCGACCCCAATCGCCGCCACAACGATCAGATTATCATCCAGGTGAATGCCGTCGATCTGGATCACCAGCAAGTCGAGGCCAGAAAGATCGGATGCCATCCATTCCTTCATGCGTGCCGCCGACAGCGCAACGAAGCGGCGGGAGGCAGCTGATTTCGACAGACCGGCACCCGCGGCAGCCGGAACGTCGCCCTCTGGCAACCGAACCGAGCGGGCGAACTTGCGCGTCGAGACGTTGATCAGCATCTGGTTCATGGCCCACTTGCCGAGCCAGTTCTCCGCAACCGCCGCTTCCCAGCTCGGCACTGGATGCTCCTTTCCGTCGAAGCCGCGAAGCCGGGGCCGCTCGATGTCCACCTTGCCGCCATGGAAGCCGATCTTGCCCTTGGTTTTCCCCCAGCGGTGCGCTCGCCGGTCACGGCCTCGTGCATGGCGTGGACCACAGATCGCCTGTGCATCTTGATCCATCATCTCGCCAAGCGCCTCCATACCGGAAGCTAGGCAAAACAACTCGAAACCCGCTGACATGCTCGACATTGCCTCAAGCTTCAGCGCTCTCGTCGGAATTGCAGTCGACGTGCTAACTTGATTCATGGCGTTGCTTTCCTCTGTGGAATCAGCACCCCGAGCCTATCGGCTCAAGGCGAGCAACGCCGCCTCTCCTAATTCAACATCGATCGGGACAATGCCCGGCCTTGGCTTGCCGCTAGTTGCGCACGCCGAGATACAAGCATCTTGCAATCTGGGAACGCTCAAGGGGCGATA
>JBAUXH010000161.1:0-2033 GCA_049584155.1 Solirubrobacteraceae bacterium | reverse complement strand
ATCCTGAGTCGCGCCGAGTCGCTGCGCGGCAAGCGAGTGCTGCACGTGTCGGCGACCGCGTTTGGAGGCGGCGTCTCGGAGATCCTCTACACGCTGGTCCCGCTGATGCGCGACGTTGGTTTGGAGTGCGAGTGGCAGGTGATCTACGGGCGCGAGGAATTCTTCAACGCGACCAAGCTCATGCACAACGCGCTGCAGGGCGCCCCGGAGGATCTCGACGAGCAGCAGTGGGAGACCTGGAGGCGCTACAACGAGATGAACGCGCGTGAGCTCTCGGGCGGGTGGGACGTGTGTCTCGTGCACGACCCCCAGCCCGCCGCGCTCCAGCAGCTGGTGCCGGGCAAGGCAAAGGGATGGGTGTGGCGCTGCCACATCGACCTCTCCACGCCGAACCCCGAGACGATCGCGCAGCTGATGCCATACATCGAAAACTATCCCCAGTCGTTGTTCCACATGCAGGAGTACGTACCCCCGGGGATGAAAGGCCACGTCAACGTGGTGCCCCCGGCGATCGACCCGCTGACCCCGAAGAACATGGCGCTCTCGCCCGAAGACGCCGCGTACGTGTGTGGGCAGTTCGGGATCGACGTGGATCGGCCGCTGATGTGCCAGGTTTCGCGCTTTGACCCTTGGAAGGATCCGCTGGGGGTGATCGACGCGTATCGCGTCGTGAAGGAGCGGATCCCCGCGGCGCAGCTGGCGCTGGTGGGATCGATGGCGAGCGACGACCCGGAGGGATGGGACTTCTTCAACGCCACGATCGCCCACGCCGACGGGGATCCCGACATACACATCCTCAACAACTTCAACAATGTCGGGGCGATCGAGGTCAACGCGTTCCAGTCCCACGCCGACGTGCTGGTCCAGAAGTCCACGCGCGAGGGCTTCGGTCTGACGGTCTCGGAGGCGATCTGGAAGGCGCGACCGTTCATCGGCGGGGACGTGGGCGGGATCCCACTGCAGGTGGAGGATGGGGTCACGGGGTTTTTGGTCTCGAGCTCCGAGCAGTGCGCCGAGCGAACACTTGAGATTCTCGAGGACCCCGCGCTCGGTAAGGCACTTGGCAAGCGGGGCAAGGAGCATGTGCGCGCACACTTCCTCACTCCTCGCTATCTGCGCGACTACCTGCGGATCTTCAACGAGCTGCGCGAGTCATGAGCACGCAGGCCCCAGATCGCCTTGCACCGAGCAGACGGCCCGCCCGTCACGTGTGGCTCCTGCGGGACCACCGGTGGATCTTCCGCGAGCTGCGCGAGTCATGAACGAGACCTCGGCACTGCGCGCCCCACTGGTGCTGGTGTCGAATCGGGGGCCCGTGACCTTCCGGGCGGGCGGTGAGGCTCAGCGCGGATCGGGGGGGCTGGTGACGGCGCTCACCGGCCTGGCGTCCCACCGTGAGGCCGTATGGATCGCCTCGGCGATGAGCGAGCAGGACGTGGAGGTTTCGCGCGAGCACGAAGGCAGGGCGTTTCCCGTGCGCTCCCCCGCGGGGGGGGAGTACCAGGTGCGCCTGGTGGACAGCGACCCGGAGGCATACGACCGCTTCTACAACGTGTTCGCGAACCCGATGCTGTGGTTCATCCAGCACTACCTGTGGGACCTCTCCAACGCGCCCGACATCCGCCGTCACGAGATCGAGGCGTTCGAGTTCGGCTACAACGTCGTCAACGAGGACCTCGCGCGAGCGGTAGTGGAGGAGCTGCAGGGCAGCGAGGAGCCGGTGGTGATGGTCCACGACTACCACCTCTACACGCTGCCCGACCTCGTGCGCAGGGCGCGTCCGGATGTGTTCCTGCACCACTTCATCCATATTCCCTGGACGCAGTCGGACGCCTGGCGGGTGCTCCCCTCACGGATCCGCGAGGAGATCTTCACGGGCCTGTTGGCGAACGACATCATCGGCTTCCACACGCGCTCCTACCGTCACAACTTCCTGCAGTGCTGCCGGGACCTGATGGACCTCGAGGTGAACTTCGACGAGGGCATCGTGCGGTTCGCCGATCGCGAGGTGTGGGTGCGCGCCTACCCGCTGC
>JBAUXH010000160.1:0-12252 GCA_049584155.1 Solirubrobacteraceae bacterium | reverse complement strand
ATCGCGGGCGGCGCCTCGACCGTCCGCCAAGCGCTGCTGGCGGGCGTCATCGACGAGCTGTGGCTCGATATCGTCCCCGTTCTACTCGGGTCCGGCGAGGGGATATTCAACGGCGTCGCCGAGTTCGATTTCGAGCCCGACGAGGTCCTCCATTCTCCACTGGCGACGCACATCTGCTACCGCCGGGCGGGATGAGATGGATCACGCAACCGTGCAAGCACCGCCACGATCAGCTATGCGATACCAGCACACTGGGTTTTGAATACGAACCTACCCATGCGAGAAGTAAACCCGAACGCTGTACGGCCACCGAAGGACGGTCGCAGGATGACGGCATAGCGGACCCGCGACCTTCGGGTTATGAGCCCATTTCGGGGGTGTTGTGGGGTGTCGTTTGGTCCGGCGATTTGGCTCTAGTACTGGAAACGCTGCCCAGGGCCGATCTCGCGTTGTCGCCAAACGGCGTGGGCCATGTTTGCACTTTTGTTTGCACATCAGCCGTACCGATCGAGACCGCACAGGCTCCCTTCGCTCGCAGTCAATCGGAGAGCATCAACAGCCGCTTTTCCTGACGACACTCACGCCTCCGCCACCAGTACCCGACGAGCAACGGCGGGATGAACGTCAGGCCAGCAAAGATTGCGAGCCGCATCGGCTTTATCGAGGCCGTCTCCGCTATGGATAACGAGGCCCGAGAGCGGCCCCAGGGCACCCGCAGCTCCCGCGTAGCGCTTGGGAGCCCGCCCCTTCTTGCCGGACCGCAGCAACGAGCGCCACCACGATGCCGGCTTCTCCCCGAACGGCAGAAGCAGTGGCGAGGTGACCAGCTCGATACGGCCGTCGAGCGCCGCATCAAGAGTCAACACCGATGGTGCCTGCGGAGAGCGAGCCAGGGCCGCGGACACGAGCACGTTCGCGTCTGCGACGACGCGCTGCATCAAGCGGCTTCGCGCTCGGCGCGAGCGGCGTGCAGCTCCTCGCGTACAAGCGCCATGGCAGCGTCTTCGTCGAGATCGCTGCGCGCACGGATGCGGGCAACCAGCGAGCGTAGGTCGTACGCACGGATGGCACGATCGACGATCTCGCCCTCGCTGACATGCGCTTCAGCGGCGCGCGAGCGCAAGATCGACGCGACCTCTGCGTCAAGGTCGACGTTGATGTGCTGGCGAGAAGCAGCCATAGGAGAAGGGTACCGCGGCATCGGCCCTCCTACGTCGCCCGAGGCGCGGTCTGGAGCGGCTCGCCGAGATCGTTGTCGAGCAGGTGGACGTAGGTGTCGAGCGTGAAGAGCGGTATCGACCGCTCCCATTACGGCGGCATGGAGCGAGGCGAGCGCAACCCCAGCCTCACCAGCATCATCAAGATCGCCGACGCGCTCGGCCTGCAGCCGTCTGAGATCCACACCCGCGCCGAGCGACTGCTCAACAAGCGTCGCTGACGACCACACCCCGTGGCTTCAGGCACCGAACGCCGCTACTCCTCTGGACTGCTGCGCCAGGTCCCATCCGCAACAACGAAGCGCGGACAGACTAGATGCACGGCCCTGCGGGGGCTGTGCGATCGCTGTGCTTCGGCCGGACGTGGCCCATCGGATGCATCCTTCGGTGCGGCCTCGTCTACGCGTAACGGCACGCCGTCGCCAACACGCGTCGCTGCACGTTGCTGCGTCGTTACGCGCGCATGCTAGGCGCGGCGCAAGAAGCCGGCGTTAGTCTGATCTCGGTGTCGCCTGTTCTTGTCCATTTCCCGAGCGCTGAGGAGGAGCAAATCCGCCTGCGCTTCACGTTGACGCGCCACTACGTGCAGTCGGTGCGCCATTTTCTTGAGACGACATACGGGCAGGGACCGGAGCTGCACGCCGCACTCCGCGACGCGGTGCAGCAGCGCAACGCGTGGCAGCGCATCCAGCGCGCCGAGAAGGTCGACCTCGACGCAGTGCGGCGCTTCTTGGTGTTGGGTTGGGCAAGCGAGGTGCAACTTCGGATTCCGGCGACATTGGGCGCGGCGGCGGCGATCGGTTTCTTCAACGCGTGGTCACCGGTGCATGCGTACTACGCGGTGTACGGAATCCTCCAAGCTTGGTTTGCAGCCAACAGCATTGGCGGCCTCACGGACGATCACACCGCAGCGCTCAAGACGATCTCGGCGATGATTCGCGAGCGTGATCTCTTTCCGCAGCCGTGGGGTCTCCTTGCAGCGGAGTGCCCTATGCGCGGCGAAAAGGTGCACCTCAACGCACCAGATGGTGTCGACTGCGGTGCGCACATCGAGCTGCTGACGATCCCGACGAAGCGCGATTCGGAGGCGGCGTTCTGGGCTCGGTACGGCTCGTGGCTTCGCAGCACGCGTGCCGCGCGTCTGACGAGACGCGAGGATCAGTGGAAGAAAAAGAACGGCAAAGAGCGAGTCTCTCCGAAGGTGCGTGCAGAGTTTGCGAAGGGGCTTGCACCGACATCGTTCTTTGATTGTCTTTGGCGCATGCGCATCCGCCAACTACGGCTCGATCGATCCTTTCATCACGTCGTACATCCCCGAGACCGAGCACTACCAGTTTCATCAGGCGTTGATGGTCTGCGTTGACGCGACTGCCGGCCTGATCGAGCAGTATGTCGCACGAAAGATCGGCCGCGACGCCTACGCCGAGATCGCCGCATCCTTCGTTGATAACGACGGAGCCGGTCTCCTCAAAGACAGGCGTTGTCACTGCCTCAGCCATGACAGGACCTTGTAGTCGCTGGTCGCTCTCAAAGCAACTTCAGCACAATTGTCGACTGAAGGTTTGCGATCATCATTTGATCGGCATTCTCGGCGAACGCCGCCGCGACAGTTCTTCAGAGACCAGCTCCATTTGATCGGGAGCAATCCTTGGACTATTCCTGCAAGTATCCGCTGGTGCTCTCTCGGGTGGGCCGCAAAGACCAGCTACTCGCCGTGCTCGCGATCGTCGGCGTGCTGGCTGTACTGGCGCTCCTGATCTTCGCAAAGCTCGATGTCTCGGGGTTCATTATCGTTGTGCTCGGGACACTCGCGGCGCTCGCGCCCGCCGCCCTCAAAGTCGTTGAAGCGATCACTGGGCTTTTTGCCCGACAACGCACCGAGGAAGACCGACTGCGCACCATCCTCCTTGGCGGTGAGCCACTGCCTCTCGCCAAGGTTGACCCATTTGAAATCGGTGTGTTTCCCTCCGAGATCGCCGAAGAGAGCGCACGGCACAAAGGAGCACCGGAGTACGTCAAACGGACCCTGGACGGCGAGCTGGAGAAAGCCTTCGAGCAGCCGGCCCTCGATCGAAGTGGACGACTTGTCGTGCTCCGCGGCGACCCAAAGGCCGGCAAGTCACGAACGCTCTGGGAGGCAGTGCGTCAATGCGAAGGTAGGCGCCTGGTTGCGCTGAGGGCACCTGACCCTACGGTCGAGGCATCCCGGGCCGCCGCTGAGCCACTGAGCACGCTTCTGGGCTTGGAGCGAGCACTTTCGGCGGTGCGCGGCCGGGACCTTGTGTTTTGGATCGACGACGCACACAATCATCTCGACAGGGGCCTCACGCGTGGCAACCTGCATCGGCTTGTGGAGCGCTACCCAGAGGCGATCATCGCGGTCACGATCCACAGCGCCCGCCTTGACGCGATCAAGGACTTCGACCGCGAACTCCACAGGCTCATGCGCCAGCCCTTCGACGAGCTGCTGCTTGAGGCACGGCTCGACAGGACCGAGCTTCAAAGAGCGAAGCAGCGCTACCCGGGAGTCGCAGGGACACCGACCTCGAGCGCCTGCCAGAGTTGTTCGCAGCCGTACGACAACTCATCGACCGCTACCAACTCTCTAAGGCCGAGCAGCCGGTAGGCGTGGCCGTCGCCGCGGCAGCAATCGCTTGGCAGCGAGCAGGTATGCCCCCTGGCTCCATCGACCGCTATGCACTGCAAGCGCTTACGAAGCTCACACTGGGTGAAATCGCCCCCACAAAGGAACTCGCTGACGAGGACTTCACCACCGGACTTAGCTGGAGCATGGAGCCCGTGGCGGCATTCGCGGCACTGGTTCGCAAAAGCGCCACCGGCGTTGATCACCACCGGGCGTTCGACGCCGTGGTCTCCTGGGCACAAGAACACGAGCAGTCACTGTCCACGCCGATCTGGGAGTTGATCCTTGCACACGCCGATTTGCACAATCTAAACGCTCTTGCGACGGCTGCGTATCATGCTCAACAGGTAACCGTTGCAGAGCGCGCCTGGACCATAACCAGCCATTCTGATGATTCACAGATCGCGGCTACGGCTGCATTCAATCTCGCCATACTGCTCACGAAACTAGGGCGCCCCGAGGAAGCTGAGGGGGCATACAGTCTGGCGATCCACACGGAGCATCCCGACCTCGCACCAAGAGCCGCAGTTGACCTTGGTGTGCTGCTGCGAGAACAGCAGCGACCAGAGGAGGCTAGCGCAGCATTTCGCGTGGCCATCGACTCCGGGCACAGCGATATGGCGGCGAGAGCAGCGTTCAACCTCGGTGGCATGGCGAGGATGCGGGAGCTCCCCGACGAGGCGGAGCCGGCATATCGCCTGGCGGTCGGCTCTGGGCACCCCGACCTGGCACCAAAGGCCGCCGCCGCCCTCGGCGGGTTGCTGCAAGAGCAAGGGCGCCTTGAGGAAGCCGAGGCGGCGTATCGTCTGGCAATCGACTCAGGACACCCTCACCACGCGTCGGCGGCGCTCAACCTCGGAGAGCTGCAGAAGGAGCAGGGAAGGCTTGAGAACGCTGAAGCTACCCTTCGCATGGCAATCTACTCCGGCAACCCAATCATCGCCCCCGTCGCCGACGAACTACTTAGAGAGCTGCAAGAACCGGACAAGTAGCCGTGTGGGTGCAGGAAAGCCGATGCACGCGACCAAGCGCCGGAACCCTTGCGTGGACTAACCCCAGCATTTCGAGGCTCAAGCCGGAACATATGGGGTGACCTTGGCCTTCAACCTGAAGATCGAACCGGATCGCAACATGCCTCAGGTCAGGCTGAGCGCACGCTTGTCCAGCGCTTTCGCTGACGTGGCCGATCTGGAGAGTCTTGTGGCCACAATTACCGATAGGACCATCGCGGGGGAGCGATTCGTCCCTATTGGCGACCTCTCGGTGCTGGTAGAGCGGATCGTTCCGTGGCCTTGGAGCTAGCGCAGATACCGTCCCAACCAAACGATATTGTTGTGTTATGATACCGGAGTTCGATGAGCATGGGAACCTCCCGCCGGGAATCCACCACGCCACCTGGAGCGAGATCGTGACTCGTTACGCAACCAGCGTCCGACGTCGAGAGCTTCTCGACGGGCTCCTGGATGCGCTGCGATCGTTGAAGGGCGCCGGGTGCGCCACCGCCTATCTCGACGGTAGCCTCGTCACGAGCAAGGACCACCCGGGTGACTTCGACGCCTGTTGGGAATCGGACGGCGTTATCCTCAACCGTCTCGACCCCGAGCTTCTGACCTTCAGCGATGGCCGCGCTGCACAGAAGGCGCGCTACGGAGGCGAGCTCTACCCCGCCGAGTGGCCCGCAGATGCAGACGGTACGACCTACCTCGACTTCTTCCAGCGTGATCGGTTGAAGCAGCAGAAGGGCATCATCGCCCTCGATCTGACAGGACTGCCATGATCAAGAACGAGCGCGAATACCGCATCACCAAGGCACACCTAGCTGGCTTCGAGGGCGGCCTGACAGCCAATGACGAGCGGGCGTTTCCCCCGAACGTCGATCCGGGCATGAAGCAGGTGATGCACGACGCCATTGCCAGCCAGATCGAGACGTTCCGGCGCGAAATCGACCACTACGAGAGGCTACGCGACGGACACATCACCAGCCGCGAGATCACGTCCCTGCACGAGTTGCCGATTGCACTGATCGAAGCCCGCATCGCAGCCAGGCTTACCCAGCGCCAACTCGCCGAGCGCATCGGCGTCGCCGAGCAGCAGATCCAGCGCTGGGAGGCCAATGACTACAGCGGCGTAGGGCTCGACCGGCTACAGAGCATTGCCGACGCGCTCGGCGTACAGATCCACGAGACGATCACGTACAGCAGCGCCGCGTAGATTTGCATACCAGCGTTCGACCAAGCGGACCCAAAGCGCGGAAAAGCCTGCTTGTTCAACCTGCCGATATCTATATACACCCTTTACGTAGCGGGCCAAATATTGGCCGACCGAGCCCACGCCACTTGTAAGAGCGACATAGTGATGTCCGGGAACACCGAAGTACTGGTACACCCCGCCACCGTGAAACGCAACCTCAAGAGTAGAAGACGATGCGTCGTAACCGACGCTAGCGACGTTTGACGATTGAACTGCGACTCGGTTCATCTAGACCAGCTCCTTGACTTTAGACACAATCCGAGTGAAGAACTCCGGTGGAGAAGCCACCACGGCTACGGCCTGTTGATATGCCTCATCTGACTTCGCTGGAATCCCAGTCTCCTGGCTCACTGCATCGCGAGCTTTGGCGAGGTCCGGCCAGAGTTCGTCTAGGTCATCCTCAAGGCGATCGCGAAAGTTAGCACTACCATTGCGAATGGCCCGATCGGGCCATTCCTCCTCTGGGTCTCCGCAGAGGCGGAGTAGTCGCCTATTCTTGTCAGCTGTTGCTTTCACTTGGGCTGTACGTTGAGAATCGCTAATCCGATCATTTATCTTCAAGCGATCCTCGATGCCCGCGTCTCCGTCGAAGAGAATAAACGTTGGAATTTCAAGCTGGCGCAGGATCGCGAATGCTAGCGGAATGACTTCCTTTCCCCAGCAGGTTGCAACGGCAACCCCCGCCTGGTCGAAGCCACCGTCCAGCTCCGCCACCGCTTCAATGAGAGCAGTGTCCGTCTTGCCCTCGCAGAGGAGCACAGCACGCGCAAAGACCGCCTCACCAAGACTCGATGCCAAAGTCTTCCGTACCTTGCTCGACGGATCTCCGTCGAATCCAGCCTCAGCGACAATCTGCGCAACCCTCCTGGAGTCCGCTGAAACCTGAACGGTAGCCAGCTTCGCGCTGCGTCGAAGGATTCGTAGATTCTCGAACAGGGCAGGATGCACAAAATACGGCGAATGAGTGCTGTATGAGATCTGAAGTGAGCGTGGCTTCTTCTCAGTCGGGGCATTCGCCAGCGACCGCAGAGAGGCAGCCAGTGCCCGAGCCTGCAAAGGGTGTTGATAGAGCTCTGGCTCCTCCACAGCGAGCATCAACGCTCGGGGGGACGCCGCTTCCCCTTCCTGGAGATGAAGACCAGCCTCGGTATCAGCAAGAACTTGGAGAACCGCAATCATCAACGCGCGCTGCAACCCGTGCCCTTGCCGATCGACTTGGGTGGAATGTCCATCTCCCTCACTGATGCGGGCCGTTACCCTGGGCTGCGGCCGTCCGGGGTTCGTGATCGTATCGGCGAGTTCGACCTTTGCACCAGGCACGTAGGCCTGAATTCGCTCAGTTATGCTATCTCCAACTCGGACTAGGTCTGGCTCACGGGCTGCGGAAATCAACGCCGCCATTCTCGTCGCAGCCTCAGCCTGAAGCTCGTCCACCGCGCGCTCGGTGTCCTCATCAAGATCTCCGATACCTGAGAGCAGACGGGACAAAGCCGAGTTACGACCCGTTCCCATCGCCTCAGAGACCTCAAGGGTTGCTCCCACAAGGACATAATCGAAGCGATCTCGGAGCTTGGGTCCACCACCCCAGCCAAATAGATGGCTTGCATCTGCCTCTTCAAACTCACAACGTGTTGGATTGGCTCGCTCAAACTGCTCCATCATTAGATCCGCATCAGCGACACGCGCAGGTGCCGGCATTGTAAAGCCGAACTCGTCTCCTCGTGTCTCTACAAGTTGCGCAAATCGGACGCGGCGCTTGCGACCGTCGGACTCTGCGCGAATATCGTCAAAGTCACGGCAAACGAGCGCTGTACCAGATAGCTTCGAGTTCTCTCCAGGTCGCCCAGTTCGTGTGAAGGTCGTGGTCTCCTCGCCGCCATAACGTCCAAGCACCTCTCTATCAGCGGCACTGAGGGAATCGAAACTAACGGTGACAGTCAGCTGATCTGCGTGATGCCCCTCATCATATTGAGGTAGATACATATCCTCCCCGTCAAGCGGAGTATCGTCGAAGAACCACTCCATAGCCCGAAGGAATGCAGACTTGCCTACACCGCCAGCCCCTACAAGCGCCGTGAGATCGTCGAAGTCAATAGTGACATCCTCGACGCACCTGTATCCCTCCACTCGAACCTTGGAAATTCTCATTCTTGCTCCAACGCGACCAGCTTAACCCGCGATTTACACGCTCAGCTGAAATCGTCCCAATCGCGAGGGTAGAACCAATCGTAAGGCGGACCCCATGTGACGAACTCGGCAGGATTGAAGCGCTCATCCGTCTTGTCAATCGAGATCACCTGTACCGGGAGCAAGCTAAGGGTATGGCGCCCACCAGGGCTATCACTGTCGTAATCCCAGAAGTGGTAGCGCTCTGATTGGTCCTTGGTGCGGCGACTCGGACCGTAATCCATTGGCGCACATTTGCGAACTAGCTGACGACCTGAGTCGTCCTTGCTGACAAAGGTCAGCATGACCTTCGTCAAATTTCCCGCTCCCGCGATAAATGCCTCATGATCCTGGTGCACAAGAGACGTATCTTATTCCATATCGGCGAACTAGGTCCGTAGCCTGGCGATATCCGCTTGCGCGGCCCGTAGGCAAGCGCCCCTCGACTCGTCCGAGCCAGACGGCCCATAGTGCCTCGGAAAGGACCTACAGCCCGAGCAAGCTGTGCCCCGCGGAGTTCTGGCGACTTGGTCTTGCGATCCATCCCGAGTTCTGCTCTGATCGCTACCGCCCTAGAGCGCCGGCTGTGTCGCGCGAGCGCTCGCAATGCATCGGGACGGGATTCATGATGAAGGAACCACATCACCAAGAGAATGGGCCTAAGAACCTCGGAACGACGATCTGGGCCGAGGCCCAGATCGTCACCGATGTCAGGTACACCAAGCCAGGAACTCCCCTCGATGAGCTTCTCAGGAAGCGGCAGACGGCGGTGCTACTCGAACTGCTCAGCGTGGAGCAGCAGACCGAATCCAAACCAAGGAGCAGCGATCCAAGCTAGAACATGTTCGTCCAAGCTTGTACCGCAGGCTTCCGGAGACGACCTTCCTTTAGGCGCATCTGCTTCATAGCGGGGGCGGGATTCGAACCCGCGACCTTCGGGTTATGAGCCCGACGAGCTACCAGACTGCTCCACCCCGCGTCGCTACTGATGTTTTAGCAAAGAACCGCCATCCAAGCCGGGAGAACAGCGTCAAAACGCCACAGGCGACCCATCTCGGAAGAATCCACCGGTGGGTCCATCGTCGGGCAACATAGCCAGCCAGACGATCCCGGAAGCACCCTCCTCGACGGGCTTGGTAGCACCGAACTGGGCGCCCATATCCGTGGCGACGAGCCCTGGACAGGCGGAGTTGACGAGGAAGCCATCGTCGCCGGCGAGCTCGGCGGAGAGGATCCTTGTCATCGCGTTGAGGGCGGCCTTGGAGACGCGGTACCCGGGCGACCAGCCGCCCATCTCGGCGATACCCCCCATGCCGCTGGAGACGTTGACGATCCGGGGGTGCGCGGATGCGCGCAGGAGGTCGAGCAGTGCGACGGTGAGGCGGTAGGCGCCGTAGAAGTTCGTCTGCAGCGCACGATCCATCGCGTCGAAGTCGGGATCGGTCCCGCTGACGCCCCAGTCGGTGCCGACACCGGCATTGTTGACGAGCACATCAAGGCGCCCGGGATCGCCGGTAAGACGTTCGACGGCCGATGCGATGCTCGCGGGATCGGCGACGTCAAGGGTCAGCGTGCTCACCCGAGCCTCAGTCCGCTCCGCCACCTCGGCTGCTGCCTGGGTGGCAGCGTCGGGATCGCGGGCGCTCAGAATCACGTCATAACCGTGCCCGGCCAGCTGTGCGGCGACCTCGCGCCCGATTCCTCTGCTCGCGCCGGTGATCAGGGCGACAGGGTTGGTGCTGTCGTGCATGTGACTACGCTCTCCCTTGCAATCGTGATGGACCTAGACCACAGTCAATAGCATCAGCCGTATGCGAGTGGCGGTCGTCGACATCGGTACGAACTCGACCCGCCTGTTGATCGCCGACGTCATGCCCAACGGCAAGGTGGAGGAGATCGTGCGCTGCTCGGTCGTGACGCGGCTCGGCGCGGGGGTCGATGCCGGGGGGGCGCTATCGGAGGAGGGGTGTGAGCGGGTACTGGCCGCGTTGTCGGAGTTCCGCGAGAAGATCGACGCGCACGAACCGCCCGACGGCCAGTCCTACCCGAATCTCGCGGTGATGACCTCGGCGGTGCGCGACGCGCATAACGGGCGGCAGTTCGCAGAGCGGGTTCGCGGCGAGTGCGATCTGGACGCGCGCATCCTCACGGGCGAGGAAGAGGCGAGGATGACGTTCCTCGGCGCGATGTCGGGCAGGCCGAGCGCCGTCGAGCCGACGGTTGTCGTGGACATCGGCGGAGGGTCGACGGAGTTCATCGTCGGCGTCGGAAAGACGGCGGGTTTTCACGTCTCGCTCCCGGCGGGCGTAGTGCGGATGAGCGAGCGCTATATCCACGGCGATCCTCCGCAGTCGGCCGACCTGCAGGCGCTCGCGACCGATACCCGGGCGGTGTATCTAGCCGGTCTACCCGCACAGGAGCGAGCGCCGGTGAGGCGCGGTATTGCGGTCGCCGGCACGGCGACCTCGGCCGCGGCGATCGATCAGGAGCTCGATCCGTACGACCCTGAGCGTGTGCACGGGTACCCGCTACTGCTGGCCACGGTCGAGATGCTGCTCGCGCGGCTGGCCGACATGGATGAAGCGCAGCGCCGGGCGGTGGTCGGCCTGGACCCCAACCGCGCACCCACGATCGTCGCGGGCATGGTCCTACTAGCAGAGGCGATGCGCGCGTTCGACCTGGACGAAGTCGAGGTCTCCGAGCATGACATCCTGCATGGGGGTGCGCTCTCTATCGCCGGTCACAATAATTCGGGTGCCCACGGCAGTTCGGACATCTGATACTCTGGCTTAGCGGGGATGTGTGCTAGAGATACATCCTCGAGCTGATCCATACAGGTCCGGATGTCGCCGCAATGTCGGCGTTGCCGTGTCCGGGCCAATCCGGCCTCGAGGCACATACCCCTGCCTGTTCCTCGGGGCCCGCCCCCGAGGAAGCCGCCCCGCCCGGGCGGCTTCCTCATGTGTGGGGCCAGGCTGAGTTCAGGCTAGGTTGGACTTGCGCGGGTAGATCACGTCCGGGTCGGTGAGCACGTTTACGAGGGCGGGTACGCCCGCGGAGAACGCGCGCTCCAGCGCCGGGACGACGTCCTGGGGATGTTCGACCAACTCGCCGTGACAGCCGAGCGCCTGGACAACCTGGTCATAGCGCGTGGCCGGCCGCAGCTCGGCGGCGACGGAGTATCCATAGAGGAACTCCATCGGATGCTTCTCCAGCGCCCAGATGCCGTTGTTGCCCATCACGCCCACGACGTTGACCCCATGACGGGCGAGCGTGTCGAACTCCATGCCGGAGAACCCGAACGCACCGTCGCCGAGCAGCAGCACGACTTGACGGTCGGGGTGGGCGAGCTTGGCCGCGAGCGCATAGCCGGGGCCAGCACCCAGGCAACCAAATGGCCCCGGATCCAGCCAGCAACCGGGATGGAATGAGTCGATGACACGGCCCGCATAGGAGACGTAGTCGCCGCCGTCGCCGATCACGATCGCGTCGCGGTCGAGCACCCGGCCGAGCTCGGCATACAGCCGCATCGGGTGAAGCGGCGAGCGATCGTCCTGGAGCTCGGCCTGCTCGGCGGTACGGCGCTCGGTCTCGACGGCGCGCAGGTCCTCGATCCAGCGCGCGCTCGTCGGCGCCACACCGGCCACAGACGTGCGCAGGTCATTCAGCGTCGCACCCAGCGCGCCATAGAGCTCGACTGCGACCGGCCTAGGGTGGCGGCGCTCGGGCTCGGCCACGTCGATGACGACGATCTCGGTGTCATCGCCGAACGAGCCGCCGAAGCCAAGACGAAAGTCCATCGGCACCCCGATTACGAGTGCGACGTCCGCTCCCTTGAGCGCGTGCGAGCGCGCGCGCGAAAAGAACAGCTCGTGGTCGGCGGGAACGCAGCCGCGGGCTAGGCCGTTCAGGAAGACCGGAATGCGCAATGCCTCCGCGAGCGCAAGCAGCTCGGTCTCGCCGTGCCCCCAGTAC
>JBAUXH010000159.1:0-2016 GCA_049584155.1 Solirubrobacteraceae bacterium | reverse complement strand
TCTACCAGGGCGGTGCGTTCCAGCTCGGGTTCAACCTCTTCTGGGTGCAGATCATGGCCGGACGTGGCAAGCGCTCCCGGCTGGAGGAGCAGTATGAGCACCTCCCCCTGACGAGCGCTCCGCTGGTGCAGGACAGTCCGAGCGGGCACTTCTATCGCGAGTGGCTCGCACACCCGGTCCTCGACGACTACTGGCGCGCGCTGTCGATCGATGCCAGCTACGGCAGGGTTCGCGTGCCGGCCTTCAACGTTGGTGGCTGGTACGACATCTTCCTCGGCGGCACGCTCGAGAACTTTGCGGGGATGCGCAGCGAAGCCGCTACCGAGCTCGCCCGGACGCACACCCGGCTGCTGGTCGGTCCGTGGGCCCACGGCAGCACCTACGGCGCCTATCCGGACCATTCCTTCGACGCGTTCTCGCCGCACGACAAGGTGGACATCCTTGCTGCGCAGCTCGAGTTCCTGGGCGATCAGCTGTTCGATCGCGAGCCCGCGGAGCCGCAGGCGCCGGTCCGGATCTTCGTGATGGGCGCCAACCGCTGGCGTGACGAGGCCAATTGGCCGCTGGCTCGCGCCGTCGATGAGCGCTGGTTCCTGCACAGCGACGGCGACGCCGCGAGTACCGGGGGCCTGCTGTCGCGGACCGCACCGGCTGAGGAGCCGGCGGACTCGTTCAGGTTCGATCCCCGCGACCCGGCGCCGACGATCGGGGGTCCGACGTCGCTGCCGGGCAAGTTCCTGCGCACCAACGCGGGGCCGCTCGACCAGCGTCCGTTGGAAGGCCGCGGCGACGTGCTCGTCTACACGACGGAGCCGTTGTCCCGCGACCTCGAGGTCACCGGGCCGCTCAGCTTGACGCTGCACGCCGCCACCAGCGCGCGCGATACCGATTTTGTCGCCAAGCTCTGCGACGTGGAGCCCGATGGGCTTTCGCGGATTCTCGCCGAGGGCGTCCTGCGTGCCCGCTTCCGCGAGGGCTTGGAGCGGGAATGCACGGTCGAGCCTGGGCGCCCGTATGAGTACGTGCTCGACCTGAAGGCGACAAGCAACGTGTTCCGCAGCGGCCATCGCATCAGGCTGCTGCTCACGAGCAGCTCATTCCCACGCTTCGACCGCAATGCCGGGACCGGCAAGCGGCTGGGGGAGGATCGCGAGGAGGACCTGGTGGCAGCCGAGCAGACGGTCTTCCACGATGCGCAGCGCGCATCCTGGCTGGTGCTGCCGGTCGTCCCCAGCTGACCCGTTAGGCCGCGACGCTCTCGCGGGCCAGGAAGTGCTCGACGAAGTCGGTCGTTACGTCACCGGAGCGGAACTGCTCGTCTGCGAGCACGCGCCGGTGGAAGGGGATCGTCGTCTTCACGCCGCGCCCCTCGATCTGGAACTCTGAGAGCGCGCGGTCCATCCGCTCGATCGCCTCCAGGCGGGTGGGCGCCCAGACGATCAGCTTGGCGATCAGCGAGTCATAGAACGGGGCGATGTTCCAGCCGGGATAGCAGTGCGAGTCCACGCGCGTCCACGGTCCGCCGGGCGGAACGTAGACGTCCAGACGCCCGGCGGCTGGGGCGAAGTCGCGGTCGGGGTCCTCGGCGTTGACGCGGCACTCGATCGCGTGGCCGCGCAGGACGATGTCCTCCTGGGAGACCGACAGTGGCTCGCCGGCGGCGACGCGGATCTGCTCCTGGATCAGGTCGATGCTGGTGACCATCTCGCTCACGGGGTGCTCCACCTGGATGCGGGCGTTCATCTCCATGAAGCTGAGGTTGCCCTGGTGGTCGAGCAGGAACTCCATCGTGCCCGCACCGGTGTAGCCGACCGCCAGGGCGCCGGCGACGGCCCGCTCGCCGATGTCCCGGCGCTGCTCGTCTGAGAGGTGGATCGAAGGCGCCTCCTCGATCAGCTTCTGGTGGCGGCGCTGCACCGAGCAGTCGCGCTCGCCGAGGTGGAGCACGGTGCCGTGCGCGTCGGCGAGCAGCTGCACCTCGACGTGGCGAACGTCCGGCATCTCTCGCTCCACGAA
>JBAUXH010000158.1:0-13418 GCA_049584155.1 Solirubrobacteraceae bacterium | reverse complement strand
AGACACGCCTCGCGCGTCATAGCGCTCTACACCCTTGAGAACGCGTGCAAGGGACGCGGGGCTACCACCACGCGCTCCTTGCAGCGACCTCCAAATTTTCAGATCGACATTAGAAGTCGTACCATCGGATGGTCCAGGACATTCGAGTCGCGAACGATCCATATATCTCAACTTCTACGGTGCCCCCCCCTGATTTCGCGGCGGCCGCTATGAGCTCGTTCGCGAATTCGTCCAGCCTTCCAGCGAAGGCGTCATCAAACACCCTGTGTATCCACGAAGGGATGTGGATAAGACCAAGCACATATTCGCCGACATCGCTCCCGGACGCCAGAATGGTCCTCCCAAGGGCAGTCGCTGCGATCGACGGGAGGAGCCAGGTACGATCAAAATAGCGACTCGCGGATGCTTCGCCCCCGTTTTCAGATAGCACTCCCCCCGCGCTTCCTTCGTTCCCCGGCCCTTGGTATGTTTCGCTCCCGATCACTTCGGAAGCCGCTTGAGCTGCCAAGCGCTCCGCTTCTTCTCTTGCCGCCTGTTCACGCGCCGCTTCGCGTTCTATGGCTCTAAAGTTTTCCGCTTCGTAGAAGCCCATCATATAGTCGTTTTCTACATATTCACCAGTTAGGTCGGTGGTGTTGACCGGATCCCCGTTGGTGTAGCCATATGCGTTTGCCGAGCCGCCCGGCCTAGGATCGGTTTGCAGGAACCGCCCAAGCTGCGGGACATACGAGCGGGCGCCCATCGCGATGACTCCAGACGGCAGTTCGGTGGCTCGCTCGTCCGCGCCCAGCCACGAGTATTTCGCCGGTGCTTCGACCGTCGGCACGCCGAACTCGGTGTTACGCGTCGTGGTGAGCGGGTGTTTCGCGGTGTTGCTCGTCGAGGCCGTGGCGACCATGTTGCCATTGAGATCTGAAAGTTGCAGCGTGGCGCTTTCGCCGTTGTTCTCGATCGCGACGAGGCCACCGCCGATGCCGTGGATGTTGCGCGTCCATTTACCGGACGCTTCGTACGTCCACGACGGTGAGTCGCCATCTCCAGCGTAGTGGTAGACCACCGACGCAGTCGTGTGCCCAGTGGAGACCGTTTCGCGAGTCCGCCGGGATGGATCGAGCTGATATCCGATCGTCTCTCCCGCCTGCGTCTGGCTCGCCACACGGTTATCGTCGTAGAACGTGCTCGTCAGTTCCGACCCGCCCGCATCCGCTGCGGGCAGCGCGGTCGTGTTGCCAAAAGCGTCGTAACTCACGCCCGCATCTGTTAGCCGGTTGGCGGTGTCATAGGTATGCGTCACCGTCGTGCCGCCTTCTGTCGCGCAGTGACCTTCCGAGCCGGGTTCGCGTGACGTCAAGCCGGTGCGATTGGTTTCTTTGTCGTAGCCGTAGACGCGCGTGACACAGCCTGCTCCCTGCGGAGTTTCCTGCACCTGCGTGAGCCGGCCGTCCGCATCGTAGCTGTAGGCATCCTGCGCGAGACTGCTCGCCTGTGAGAGGGCCTGTCCGTGGATCGATCTCGCAAGGTTCTCAGTGAACCACTGGCATTCGGTCGTGCAGTTACTCGTCTTCAGGTATTCGATGCCTGTCGCTTCACCAGCCGCATTGTAGGTGTGGTTCGCGTTCATCACATTCGGATATTTTTCGGTGAGAAGGTTCCCTTCGACGTCGTAGGACGCGGTGAATGTGCCCGCATTGGAGTCGACCAGTTGCGTCTCCAGGCCGGTAGTCGCATCGTAGGTATAGGTCTGGGTGCCCTTGCCGTCATTAACTTTTGTCACGCGACCATCTATGTCATATTCAAAGGTAGAAGTCGTCGCGTCGGCGTCCTTGTAGCTCGTGAGCTGTCCGAGCACGTTGTATACATGCCGCAGCGTCTGTTCTTTGCCTTCGATGATCGCCGACTGTTCGGCCAGCAAACCCGACGATTCGCTGTAGTAATTGGTCACCGTTGGAAGCGCCGTTCCGACGCTGGACGAGATGGCAGATTTCTTGGGGCGACCGGCGGCATCGTAGGTCATCGTGGTCGTGCGTGTCGAAGACCCGACCGTCATCGTGACTTTCGCGGGCTCGCTCCACGTGTTGTACGTGACCGTCGTCACGGGCAGATTCGGCACCCCGCTCGTTTCCGGCTGGGCGCCAGGGAGTGTCTCGCACGCCAATCCGACCCACTCCGGGTGAGAGCCACATGACGGGAAGCTGCTGTTAGAACCCGAGCTGTAGTACACGGTCTTTGTATCGCGCGGATCGCCTTCTCCGCTGCTCCCCGGCGTCCGGGTTTCTGTCACATTTCCGCTCGTCGAGTCATACACGGTCGTGTGTGTCAGTTTGAGCCCTGATGGGTCGTTCGTTACCGATGTGGGCTTGCGTAGTTTCCAGCCGAGGTTTCCCTGACCTGAGTAGGAGGTCGTGGTCGTGCGAACGTCCTGTTCGGATTTGCCTTCGACCTGTGCGCCCCCGGCCGTCTTTGTGACGAGTCGATAGGGACCACCGGTTTCGGGTTCACCTTCATTATAGCTATATACGAGGTGATGTCGAGCCAGCACTTCTTCGCCGCTTGCGAGCTTGACTTTGTGTCGCGGTCCGAGCGTGCTCTGCAGCTCTGTCCCTTCGCTGTTATACGTGCTCTGGGTGTCCAGCAGTTTCGAGGCTTCCGCCGATTTGCCGCCTTCCGCCAGCGCAGCCGCCCGGTTGTCGGCGCTCAGCGAGCGGACCGCGTCGTTCGTTTCGTTGTATTCGGTCGTGGCGATGCCGCCGGTCGGCCTGGCTTCGTTGACGGTGCGGCCCTTGGCGTCGAGGTAGTAGATCGTGGCGCGTCCATAAGCGCTTTCCGGCGCCGGCCAGCCCTCCGGCCTGTCCGGCGGGAAGATCGCGGTCGCCTGCACCGGGTCGTCGGTCTGCCCCCACGCGGCCACTTCGCCGGCGCCCATTTTCTGTGGCGCTCCGGAGCCCGACACCGGCACGTTGTACTCCACGGTGGTCTGAGAGGTTTCGCCCGGGTTCGGCGGGGTGGCCGGTTCGGAGGTGCTTTCCGGGAGCGTCAATTTCTGGATGCGGTCATTACCCGAGTCGACGACATCGAGGGCGCCCGAGCTCGTGACCGTGATGCCACGGGGCTCTAAGAGTTTGTGTTCGCCACTGGACGGACCGTACTGCGTCAGATAGCTCCCGCCCGCGGTGAACCCCTGGATGCGATTGTTGAAACGCTCTGTGACCCAGATCGTTCCAGCCGGGTCGATCGTGATGCCCTGCGGTTCTTCCAACTGGCCGTTGCCTTTGCCGAGGCTGCCAAACTGGAACATGTAGGCCCCTGTCGGGGAAAGCTCCTGAACGCGATCGTTACCGCTGTCGACCGCCCACACGTCGTTCGCCGCATCGCACGCAACGCCGGAGGGACCGGCGAACTGCGCGTTGCCCGTGCCCGAGCCGCCAACTTCGCGTATGAACGCGCCCGTGGAGGTGAACTCCTTCACACGATAGAAGCGCGCATCGGCCACCCAGATGTTGCCCGACGGACACACAGCCACACCCGCCGGTTCCACGAACTGGCCGGGACCTGTACCCGACGATCCAAACTGCGCGATATACGCACCGGTAGACGAGAACTCCTGCACCCTAGCGTTACCCGCGTCCGCAACCCACATATTCCCGCCCGGCGTCATCGCGACCCCCCACGGCTCTTTGAACTGCCCGTTGCCGGTTCCGACGGTACCGAACTGCCGGAGATATTCGCCAGTAGCCGAGAACTCCTGCATACGATTATTTTCACCATCGGCCACCCACACGTCACCGGAGGAATCCACGGCCGCGGCCCTGGGATATTTGAGATTCCCGTTCCCGGTCCCAAACGAGCCGAACTGAGAGTTGTAGAGGGGCGGCGAGACCGGGACGATCGTGAGTTTCTGGATGCGGTGATTGCTCGTGTCTACGACGTAGAGGGAGCCCGAGCTCGTGGCGGTGATGCCGTAGGGTTCCAAGAGTTTGTGTTCGCCACTGGACGGGCCGTACTGCGCCAGATAGCTCCCGCCGGCGGTAAATCCCTGGATGCGATTGTTGTAGCGGTCTGTGACCCAGATCGTTCCAACCGTGTCGACCGTGATGCCCTCAGGTTCTTCGAACTGACCGTTGCCTTTGCCGAGGGCGCCAAACTGGAACATATAGGTCCCTGTCGGGGAAAGCTCCTGAACGCGATCGTTTCCGCTGTCGGCCACCCACACGTCGCTCGCCGCATCGCACGCAACGCCGGCAGGATCGTAGAATTGGGCGTTGCCCGCGCCCGTGGCGCCGACTTCGCGTATATACGTGCCGGTGGAGGTGAACTCCTTCACGCGATCGACGCTCGTGTCGGCGACCCAGATGTTGCCCGACGGACACACGGCCACACCCGCCGGCCTCGTGAACTGGCCGGGCCCCGTGCCCGGCGATCCAAACTGCGCGATATACGCACCGGTGGCCGAGAACTCCTGAACCCTGGCGTTGCCCGCGTCCGCAACCCACATGTTGCCGCTCGACGTCATCGCGACCCCCGACGGTTCTTTGAACTGCCCGTTGCCGGTTCCGACGGTGCCGAACTGCCGGAGATATTCGCCGGAGGCCGAGAACTCCTGCATACGATTGTTCTCAGTATCGGACACCCACACGTCACCGGAGGAATCCACGGCGGCAGCTTCGGGATATTTGAAATGCGCGTTCCCGGTCCCAAACGAGCCGAACTGAGAGTTGTAGAGAAGCCGCGGGACGGTGGAGAGTTTCTGCGCGATCGTGTAGGCGGCGACGGTTCCATCCCCGTTGCTCGCGCGAACTTCCGTTCTGAGCGTGTGACCGACGTCGCTCAGGGTCGGCGTGTAGGTTTCGTTGAGAGCGCCCAGAATCGCGGTGCATTCGCCGCCCGCGGGGTTGCAGCGCTGCCACTGATAGGCGAAGCCGACGGGAGCGTTGCTCCAAGTCCCGGTGGAGACGCTGACGGCCGTGCCCGGAGCTGGTTCTTCGCTCGACAGCGCCGGCGCGGCGGTGTTGACCGGCGCTTTGCCGCCCCACAGGGCCGTCGTCGCCGGCGGGTTGATGATCCGCAGCATGCGTCCGGTGTTGTGATCGCCGACGCTCTGCCCGTAGGTGAAGACGGTCGTCTCCTGGCCGGGGGGTGTGAGCGCCGTCAGATGGCCTTCGGAGTCATACCCGTACTTGGTCTTCAGCAGCGGTGAGATCCGCGGGTCCCACTCCGCGCGCAGGCGACCGTGGGCGTCGTAGGTGTACTGCGCCACGGTGGTCGTGACCATCGTTCCAGAGGTCGGTTCATAGGCCGTGTAGTACACGCGCGTGAGGTTGCCCTGATAGTCGCCCCATTCGCTTTCGTTTTCGCCCGTGGCGGTGGTGCTGGTCGCGTAGTTGAACGTCAGCGCGCGGCAGCCGCGGGTGAGCGTCGGTTTGCACGACACTTCCGAGGGCACCGGCGCGAGCGCCTGCACGGGCCTCGTGATCTTGTGCCCGGCCACTTCCACGGTTTCATAGGCGTACGTCAACGTTTCGGTGGGGGCCGTTCCTTCCTGAATCGTAGGCATCCACTGAACGCCGCCGCCGCTGGGCAGCGTGAAATGCGTGCTTGCGCCCTTGGCGGCGTTCGCGAGAACGTATTCTTTGACCCCGCTCGTTTCTTTTTCTGAGAGCGCCAGGTTGGCGTCGCCGGTGGGCGAGGTGAACCCGCCTTTGCCGTCGGATGGGAAGATCGCCCGTTCGCCGCTCGCGTCGCTCAGGACCACGCTGCCGTTGGGCTGCTTTTCGAGATACTCGGCAGAGCTCGTCATGTCGATACCCCACTGCGCGCCGAGCGGGCCTCCGACGCCGGCCGTCAGGTGCTCTGAGAGATAGCTGCGCGACACCGTCAGCCCACCGCCCATCGACACGTCGGTCGCGTCGAGACCGTACTCGCCCGACTCGGGGCTCAACGACCCGGGCCCGAGCGGCACCGGGCTGGCCTGGCGGACGATGATCGTGTATTCGTGCGTTTCGACGTTGCCGGCGCGATCTTCGGCGATCACGCTCAGGACGTGCTGCCCGCCCGCGAAGCTGCGCCCGCTGATCGTCCATTCCCCGCTGCGAGCGGTGCATGGCCCGGGCGAGCACGAGCCCGACGGCGCCCCGACCTGCTGGCCGTCGACCGCCAGCGAAATCGACTTGATGCCCGCGCTGGGAGTAGCACCCGAGCCATCGGACGCTTCTGCCTGCAGATGGTATTCGCCGGCCCCGAGTTCGTTGCCGGAGGGCAGCCCCGTAAGAGTGACGCCATGCGGGGCCAAGCTGTCCACTTTGACCACTTGCGGGTAGATGTGCGCAATCAGCCCGACCGCGTCTTCGTCGAGGGCTTCGAAGCTGTCTTCGCCGTCTTTCATGCTGCTTTGGTAGACGTAGGATTTGTTCCGTGTCGGCAGGCACTGAGCGCCGGCGCATTCACCATTCCACAGGTAGTTGTGTATGTCGGCATAGCCCGAGGTCAGCACTCGCAGCATGCTGATGCCCAGACCGGGATCTGTGGCGTGTATTTCGAAGGCGCCGGAATGCGGACCGAGCCAACCGCCCGCGCCGTAAAGCACGTTCTGACGCCCTTCGAGCGTTTCGTGCGTGGTATCGAAGCTGATCGTGGGGCTTTCTTCCTGAGCCAGGTACACACTGGCGCCGGTCAGCTGGTTTTCGCCGCTCACGCCGCCGCCCGGCCCGGTGGACTCCTGGAGATAGGTGACGGTGTTGTTATAGGCGCCTTTGCCGTGACCGCTTTCGCGACAGCTCGGTTCGGGCTCGCACACGAACTGCGAATAGGCCCCGCCAAACGATTCTTCTTCATACCCTTTGGTGTCGACGGGAAGGATCACTTTGCCTTCGGGCGTTTTGGAGGGCGGGACGATCTCGAGCAGGTTTTCGATGTGCGCGCCCGTGTCGTGCCATCTGCCTTCGATTTTCGCGAGGTAGATGTAGGAATGGCCCTGGGTCGTATATTCGAGAGCACCGTATTCAAGTGCGGTGTGACTCCCGGAGATGTGCTCGGTCCAGCCTTTCCCGCCGCTGTTTTCCGATGCGGTGAACGCGGTTCCGCCGGCACTGTGTACGAAATGCCAGTTCGTCGGCCCGTTAAGTTCGGAGTCGCCGACTTCGGGATCCACCTCGATCGGATACCGGTAGTCGCCGGTGCGATGGTCCACGCTCAACACGAGCGTGCTGCCCGACGCCTTCATCGACACTCCCACCGGGGTTCCATCCGCGTCCTGAGCGCTCGGAGGTCTCACCACCGCGAGCGTTCGGTTCGCCCTGCGCACCTGTACCGCGCCCCGGCGGGACTTCTGCGCCAGGTGTGCGCCGTGTGGCAGCCCCATGTGGAAGTACAGCCGCTGCGGACTGTCCTGCGCGCGCAGCAGCGTGTCCACCTGCAGGCCCGACGCTGTGGGCTTGACGATGTTATCGGAGTCGCTGCCGGTGGCGGCGTAGAACACGCTCGCGCCATCGACGTGCCCTTCGCCTCCGTGCAACGGCCGACCCTGTCCGTCGACCGGCGTCATCGAGACGCCGAGGCTGGTCAGCGAGGCACCCTGCCACAGTTTCCTGGGGATGCGCAGCGCGACATCCGAGCGCGCGGGTGCGAAGGCGGCGCCCGCGTTGCGCAGACCGAGGTCGATCGGCATGTGGGCATGACCCGAGCTGGTCGCGGCGATCGGGGTCGAGGACTCGACCAGGCCGCGCCTTCCTCCCGGAAGAGCGAGTTGTGCGACGTTGTCGCTGCGGTAGTCGAGGACCCTGGCGCCCGCCGGCAATGGCGGCAGGCCGCCAACGGGTCGCCCGATCACGTTCGGGAATGCCGCCAACGCGAGCTTCGCCGCTCCTCCCGCGTCCAGGCCGGCGAACTCCGAGCGCGACGCCTGGCGTGCGTCGATCGCCACGGGGTTGCTCAGATCGGCCGCCCGCCGGGCCTGCGGCTGTTCATCTCCGGTCAGCCACTGCATACCCGCCACGACGAACGGGCTTTCGCGATACGCGCCGGCGAAGCCCGAGAAGCTCGCGCCTTCGGCCAGCGCCGAGGAACAGCACCAACCGACAACCACAAGGGCGCAACCAATCAGGCGCGACCATTTGCCCAAAATGCGACCTATGCCATCCATGATGCCCCCCGGGTAAATGCGATGCGACAGCTTTGTAGTGAACAGCCGATGCGTAAGCCTCGACGACTACCGCTGCACTCGACAAGATATCTCTGATTGTTTCTGACTCCGGGGCGAGCCTAACGAGCGATTTCTCAGAAGTCAATCTTTGATATCAGGTACACCGATAGTGTTTGCTATTCACATGCATCGTCAATCGAAATCATCGTCAAAATCCTCGATGCCATTGGGGGTGTGAGCATCCGCGGGACGAGTTCGCGCAATCGCCGTCGATGCGGTGACGTACGGCTCCGGGCCGATTGCAACCCCGGCGTCGGCGAGCGAAGCGCCCGTGGGTAACGGTGCGTTATGCACACCTCGCGTCGCAGCGCGTTATGCGCCCTCGCGTCCGTCACACGCGCGCGAGCACGAGCGCGCAGGCGAGCAGAACCATTGCAAGTGACAGCGCCGAGAGCGCTCCGTCGAGAGGTGAAAGCAGGCCCGCGAGCGTCAACGGCTCGGTGGCGCCGTCGGCTCGGATGCGAGTGCCCCGGACCGAGCTCGTGCGGCGGCGCAACTCGCGCGCGGGTGTGGACAGGCGCCGCTGAGCGACGCTCAGCGCCAGGCAGCCGGCGGCGATCAGCAAGGCGGTCGTGTCGATGCGCTCGGCCTGCACGAAATAGCCCGTGAGCGCCGGGAAGGCGCCCCAGCCGAGGGCGAACCAGAGATCCGAGTGCAGGCGCCCGCCGAGCAGCTCGAGGTTGTAGACGGGCAGGAACAGCGCGCCCGCGAGGACGAACGGGGCCAGCCACGGTGTGACCGTGACGATGCCGGCGACGCCGATCGCCAGCGCGCCGAGCAGACCGACTGCGCTCAGCGCGATCAGGGCTCGGTCGGACAGATGGGTGCGCAGGGGACGGTCGTGAAGCTCGTCCAGCGCGTGCGCCGCGATCCCGACGGCGAGACCGAACGCGGCCAGGCCCCACAGCAGACGGTCGCCGTGGAAATGGGGCGCGATCGCCGCGCCGATGGCGAAGTAGCTCAGATGCCAGGCGGTGTAGGGCGGGTGCAGGAGCGCCAGCAGATCGCCGGTCAGACCTCGGCCGAGCGCGTAGAAGGCGGGGCGCTCAGCGCTTGCGCGCATCGACACCGGCGCCTGAGCGGGGGCCGGGCGAGCCCGAGTCCGGGACGGACCCCGGCGATTGCACCGCGGGCTCTGGGGACTCCGGCGGCAGGGACGATCTCCGCGCGGACATGACCACGCCCCCACCGAGGCTCATGCGCCGCACGCGGACGTCCTGCAGGCCGGCCTCGCGCCAATAGCCGACGAGCGCCGGGAGCGGATGGCGCGCGTAGAAGCCCATGATGCTCGGCCCGAGGAACCGTCCGACCTCGGCCCAATCCCGTGAGAACACGCGCCCGAGCGTGGGCAGGCCGACAGCGGTGTAAAAGCGCCACGCCAGACGGGGAGCCGCACGCGGCGGGACGCCGAACTCGAGCGAGGCGATGCGCCCGCCGGGACGAAGGACGCGCGCCAGCTCCCGCATTGTCGCCGGGGGATCGTCGACGTAGCGCAGCAGATAGGTGAAGGTGAGGGCGTCGAACGTGGCGTCGGCGAACGGCAGCCGCTCGGCCTGGCCTTCGACGAGCTCCACGCGAGCGGCGCAGCCTGGATCGGCGGCGAAGCGCGTGCGCGCGCCGGCGAGCATCTCGGCGCTCTGATCGAGGCCGACGACCGAGCAGTCCGCGCGCGCGAGCAGCTCGGCGGCGACCATGCCGGTGCCCGTGGCGACATCGAGTATGCGCTCGCCGTCCGCGGGAGCGAGGGCGTCCACCAACGCGCGCCGCCAGCGCGGATCCTGGTAGAAGCTGAGTGCGGCCGACAGCTGGTCATAGCGGCCGGGCAGCCCGCGAAACAGCTCGAGCGCCCGGAGCTTGACGGGCGAGGGCGGATCGGGCGATTTCAAGCCCGTCGACTGACGGTCTGTCGAAGCTGGGATCGAGCTCGAGGACTCCAAGCCAGAGCAGGCTACAACCCGAGCGCCTCGCGCGCGAGGCGCTCGTCGGAGAAGACCTGGATGTGGAGGACCAGACCCCCGTCGTCGAACTTGAACACCCACGTGGCCGGCGCGTCGCGCAGCACCCCCGCCTCGCTTGCACCGCTGGCGTGGCCGAGCGCCACGACCGCGTTGCCCGCCTCGCGCAGATGCACGGGATCTACCTTCAACTCCCGCCAGTGGGCGCGCACGTCGGCGAAGTAGCCGCGCATGCCCTCGTGACCGCGGTAGGGCTCGCCGTCGTTCAGCACCGCACCCGAGACCGGCTCGAACACGATCTCCGGGTGCAGCAGCCCCAGCGCGCCGTCCAGATCTCGCGCGTTGAACGCGTCGAACAACTGCTGGGCGGTCTCCGTGCGGGTGCACTGGGTGGCTGTCATCGAATCGGTCGGTCGCGCGGTCGCGGCTGCGGGGTCCGCCCCGTTATATCCAACGGTCGGACTCTGAATCGAGCGCACCGGCATCACGCTCACCCTCCCAACGTCGGCAGCGTTTGGCCCAGCGAGAGCACCTCGGCGAACAGGTCGCCGTGCTCGCGCACGCGGTCGAGCACCTGGAGCGGCGCGAACGCCAGCAGCGAGGAGTCCTCGGCATCGCGACAGGCGGCGACCTCCTCCCAGGTGACGGGGGTGGAGACGGTCGGCGACTCGCCGGCTCGCGGCGAGTAGACGCAGACGGTCGTCTTGTGCTCGTCGTTCTGGCTCCAGTCGATCAGCACCCTCCCGCGCCGCGCCGGCTTTGCCATGTGCGAGACCACGAGCCGGGGGCGATGATGCGCCAGCAGGTCGGCGACCGCACGGGCGAAGGGCTTGGTCTGCTCGTAGGTCACCTCGGGCCGGTTGAGCGGAACGTAGACCTGCATGCCGCTCAGCCCCGAGGTCTTGGCGAAGGCCCGCAGGCCGAGCTCGGCGAGCATGTCGCGCAGCCCCAGCGCCACCTCACAGCACTGCACGATGCCCGCCGGCGCGCCGGGATCGAGATCGAAGGCGAGCGTGCTCGGGCGCTCGAGCGCGTGCGCATGCGAGAGGGAGGGATGTAGCTCCAGGTCAGCAAGGTTGCCGAGCCATACGAGCGTAGGCAGGTCCTGACACAGGCAGTAGTCGATCTCGCGCTCAGTGCGCCCGCTCCACACGGCTGTCGTCTGGACCCAGTCCGGGCGGTGGGAGGGACATTGCTTCTCATAGAAATGTTCGCCCTCGACACCGTCTGGATAGCGCTTGAGTGTCAACGGCCGATCGTGCAGATGCGGCAGGAGCACCGGTGCGATCGCGGCGTAGTAGCCGATCAGATCGCCCTTCGTGAAGCCCGTGCGCGGGTAGAGGACCTTGTCGAGGTTCGTCAGCCGAAGCGTGCGCCCATGCACGTCCACCTTCTCCGCAGCGCCCGTCGTCTTCGGCGCGCGCGTCTTGCTCGGGGCGATCGTCTCGGGCACGGTCTCGGTGTTACCCACAATCGCCTCCTCGTCAACATCACCGGTCGCACTCGCGGAGCGTGACCGGCGGGCATCCTGCGATGTGTCCTGCGCCGGGCGCTCGCGCTCGCGGATCACCGCGGCCGGGTCCTTGTCGTCGCGCAGACCCTTGTATGAGGCCTGGCGGATCTTGCCGGCGCGCGTCCACTCGCTGAATTCGACCTCGCACACCAGGCGCGGCGCCACGAAGTGCGCGCCCCGCGGCGGCTGGGGCCCGGTGAACGGGGAGTCCTCTCGGGCCAGCGGCGCGAGCAGACCGGCGAGACGTTCCAGCTCGGCCTCGTCGAAGCCCGTGCCGACCCGCCCGGCGTGGCGCAGCTCGCCCCGCTCGTCATGCACGCCGAGCTCCAGCGCGCCGATCCGCCCGCCACGCGCCCCCTTGCCCGCGGTCCAGCCGCCGATCACGAGCTCCTGACGCCGGTGATGCTTGACCTTCACCCAGCCGCCGTCGCGTCGGCCAGGAGTGTAGCGCGAGTCCAGGCGCTTGCCGACGATGCCCTCCATGCCCAGCGTACGCGTGGCCGCGAGCAGGCTCGCGCCGTCGCCGACCTGCAGCTCGGGAGTGCGCCAATGCTCCCCCGCCAGTCCCATCTGTCCGAGCCGTTCGCGGCGCTCGGAGTATGGGAGATCCATCAGGCTGTACCCGTCCAGCCAGAGCAGGTCGAACACGACGTACATCACCGGAGTGCTCTGCATGAGACGGCGCACGGCCCCCTCGCCGCGCTGGTGCATGCGCGGCTGCAGCGCCTCGAAGCTGGGGCGCCCAGACTCGTCGAAGGCGACGATCTCCCCGTCGAGGATCGCCGCGTGCGAGCCCAGCGCGCGGTTCAGCGCGCGCAGCTCCGGATAGGCGGGCGTGACGTCGTTGCCGTTGCGACTCTGCAGGCGCATGCGCCCGGGCTGGGAGTAGGCGATCGCGCGCACTCCGTCCCACTTGACTTCGAATGCCCACTCGGACTCCTCCCGGGGCAGCTTCGCCAGGCGCGCCTGCATCGGCTCGACGCGCTCGGGCATCTGCGTGGCGGTGGGGTCGCGCTCGGTGATCTCGTGAGACATCAGGCCGACTCGCCCTCAGACGGGACGAAGCGGAAGCGGAAGGGGGGGGATTCGAACCCCCGTCGGAGGAATCTCCCCCGAAACGGTTTTCGAGACCGCCGCATTCAACCACTCTGCCACCCTTCCACCGGGCAGGCTAGACGATTGCCTACGCGCGAGCCCAGCGACACGAGATCGACTCTAGGAGCGCGAATCCAGTTTATGAGCATGCTACAGTATGAGCATGCTTGAGCATCGCCTTCAGGTACTGATAGACGACGAGCGTCACCGCCGGATCGTGGGCGCCGCGCGCGAGCGGGGAGTGTCGGTCGCGACCGTCGTACGGGAGGCGATCGACCGCGGTTTGAGCGGCCCATCCGCCCGCCGCCTGGCCGCAGGGCGGAGACTGCTGGACGCCGTCGACATGCCCGTTCCGGAGCCGCACGAGCTGCGCACCGAGCTGGAGGCGTTGCGCGGACGTCGGGCATGATCGTCCTCGACACGACCGTGCTCGTGTACGCGAAGGGCGCCGATCACCCGCTGCGAGATCCCTGTCGGCGTCTGATCGATGCGATCGCCCAGGGTGAGATCGAGGCGACGAGTACGGTCGAGGTGGTCCAGGAGTTCGTGCACGTGCGCGCCCAGCGCCGCGCGCGCTCCGACGCCGTGGCGCTCGGCGGCGACTACGCCGACCTGCTCGCGCCACTGATCGCGGTCGACGAGGAGCGCCTGCGCCGTGGAC
>JBAUXH010000157.1:0-2137 GCA_049584155.1 Solirubrobacteraceae bacterium | reverse complement strand
TCGACTGAGCCGGCGCAGCCGCCGTGCTCGACGCCGATGAGGCTGAGGCGGTGGTACTCGAACTCGACGACGAGCCGCCGCATGCGGCCAGCGCGACGCCGGCCAGAGTGCTGGCAAACAACTTCTTCATGGCCATCGAACTCCTTGTAGGTACATCAGGCGACGATCAGCTCGTCGCGCTCGGTTTCAGAGATACGAGGTGGCTCCGGCGCTGCCCTCCGTGCCGCGTCCTCGCGGCCGTCCAGCACGGCTGCGTACATGAGCAGGGCGAGTGCCGCGACGACGATCAACGTGACCAGCACGCCGACGACGAACAGGCCTGGGGTACTCATCGCTCGCCTCGCCGAAGCACGATCGCTCCGAGTGACAGGATCGACGGCACCCAGATGCCCACGAAGATCCCCTCCTGCCTATGCCCGCCGAACCACAGCACCACAGAGATCACGAACGACACGAACGCGGCGAAGAGGATCAGCGCCAGGGCACTCGTCTCGGGGCGGGTCTTGACCAGCGTTTGCACTCTCTCCATCGATCCGGACCTCCACAATCAGTTGAATAGATCTAGACAGACTGTACAGGTCTCGTCGAGATTTAGTCAAGTGATTGTCGAGCTTTATGTCTCCGAGCCCTTCGCTCGACGACACCGCACCAACGGCCAAACGGCGAGCCAGCGTCCCACGGGCCAGCGACCCGCGGCCAGCAGGAGCGCTTCGCCCTCCCAGCAACGCGCGGACAAGGCGGGTCCGCCCCCGCGGTGCGCAGAACGCAAGACACTGGTGCCGGCAAGACGAGGCGCCGAGGCAAGACGGGGCGCTGCGCTTCCCCGGCGAGGAGTACTAAGACGCACGCTAAGCGCTCGATGCGCTCACGCTACGAACGGCGAGCGCTCCACCTCGACACCCCACCACCCCACGACGCTCCGCGCCTCGACCGGCAGACCATCCCCGAGCGACGCCGGGCGTCGCACCTAGCGCCATCAGCCCGGTCAGGCCTGTGTCATGGGCTTCGGCGAGGGCGTGACCGGCGCGACCTCCGGCTTGCGCTTGGAGAAGCAGCCGTCTCCAGCTGTCCCACCAGACTTCTGCTCGGTCGCCGCTGCGGCACTGTCGACGAGACCGCCGCTTCCGCCGATTCCAGAAGCCTAGTGCCGCTCGTATACGGGGCTCGCGATCCCCTCCGTGGGAGGCCGTCGGAAAATGCGGAAATAGCGGGATTTGGCTCCGCGGGGTGAGAGCGCGAAGAGTCACCTCAGGGGTGACTGCTGCCCTGCCGTTAGGCGGGGTTGGAGATCCAGTGGTTGTGGAGCTTGAGCATGTTGTGTGTCGCTGCCACTAACCGCAGCTCGGACTGCACGGCGGCTCTGCCTCTTCGCATGAACTGATCGATGCGGCGGTTGTATTTGATCTGGCCGAAGACCGGCTCAATCGTGGTCTTGCGCAGCGCGTAGAGCGTGCGGCCGTGCGCGGTCTTGAGCTTCTCGCGCATCTGCTCATAGAGCCCGTCCTCCCAGCCGGGTCGGTTGCCCTCGCGCATCGCCCCGTCGGGCGGAACGAGCACCTCGATCCCGCGATCCTGGATCGCGTGGATCTGCCGGGTGTGCCAATAGCCAGCGTCCCCGACGACCGCCTCGGGCTCCTCGGCGATCCCGTGCCGGCGCAGGTGCGCGAGCGCCTGATCGAGCATCGGCTCTAGGTGCCCGAAGTCGGGCGCGTGAAGGCTGATCTCCGCGGCGAGGATGATCTGTTGCTCAGTCACGGCGGTCTGCACGTTGTAGGCCTGGCGGTGCGGTAGCCCCTTGTTGCGCATCACCCGCGAGTCCGGATCAGACAGGTTGACCTGCCCCTCCGGCGCCTCGGGCGGCGCATATGGCTTGCTGTTGCCCTTCAGGACGCGTCCCAGCGTGTCGCGCTTGGTTGCGCGCCAGTGTTCGTAGGCATCGTTGGCAGCCAGATCGACCCTGTGGTTCTCCTCGAGGCGACCGAGCGCTTGAAATAGACGGTCGTCTCGATCGCGCGGAATTGGCTCTGCCTGGCGCTCGCGCCGCGACTCAAGCTCACGGCGTGCGACCCGAGGCCACTCGCGCCGCCCGCCACGCCGGCCACCCTGGCCGAGCACCAACTCGGGATCGACCTCGACG
>JBAUXH010000156.1:0-2501 GCA_049584155.1 Solirubrobacteraceae bacterium | reverse complement strand
GCGGCTGCGGCCGCCGCCTGACGCTCGGCGGCCTCGCGGGCGACCTGTTCCTCAGCCTTGCGCTTGGCCTGTTCCTCGGCCTCGCGACGTGCGCGGGCCTCGGCCTCGAGTCGGGCGCGCTCCTCGGCTTCCTGGCGGGCGCGTTCCTCCTCGGCGCGGAAGACGGAGTGACCCTCGGCGACGACCTGGCCGATCGCCTGGGTGATGAGCGCGCAGGAGCGGATCGCATCATCGTTGCCGGGGATCACGAAGTCGATGCCGTCGGGGTCGCAGTTGGTGTCGACGAGGCCGATGATCGGGATGCGCAGTCGCTGGGCCTCTTTGACGGCGATGACCTCGGTTTTGAGGTCGATCACGAACATCGCGTTGGGCACGCGCTGCATGTTCTTGACGCCGCCGAGGTTCGCTCGCAGCTTGGCGAGATCGGCCTGAGCGGCCATGCGCTCGCGGGTCGGCAGCAGCGCGAGCTGTCCCTCGGCCTCGAAGCGTTCGAGGTCGTGCAGGCGGCGGATGCGCTGGTTGATCGTCTGGAAGTTGGTGAGCAGCCCGCCGAGCCAGCGAGGGTTGACGTAGGGCATGCCGGCGGACTCGGCGACGTCGCGGATCGTGTCGCGGGCCTGCTTCTTGGTGCCGACGAACAGGACGGTGCCGCCACGATGGGCGAGCGTGCCGGCGAACTCCTGGGCCGCGCTGAGCAGCGAGGAGGTCTTGAGCAGATCGATGATGTAGATGCCGCCGCGCTCACCATGGATGAAGCGGCGCATCTTCGGGTTCCAGCGACGCGTCTGGTGGCCGAAATGAACGCCGGCCTCCAACAGCTCCGCTATGCCTACCTGAGCTTGAGCCACGAGTGGTGCTCCCTTGTATGTGTGTGTGGATGTGTTGCCGCGCGGTCGCCGCGGACCCGGAGATGGCTGAATGAGGCTTGGTCGCCGTCCGGGCAGGGCCGCGGTCGAGTGCTCCGCGCGGGTGGAAGGTTGAAATGAACCCGTCAGGATAGCCGTTCGGCCTGCTCCAATGCGCCCCGAAGGTCTGCTGGCAAGGGCGAGAGCACGTCGATCGGAGCGTCGGTGAAGGGATGCGCGAAAGACAGGCGCGCGGCGTGCAGGAACTGGCGCCCGAGTCCGAGCGTGCCTGCGGCGTGACTGCCGGCTGGCGGCCCGTACTCGGGATCGCCCGCGACGGGATGGCCGATCGCCTGCAGATGGACGCGAATCTGGTGAGTGCGGCCGGTATCGAGACGCAGGCGCAGGAGCGTGAAGGCGCCGAGCGGGCGCTCGATCTCGAAGTGGGTGCGGGCCTCCCGCGGATGGGCGCCATCGACGGCCATGCGTGTGCGCATCCGTCGATCGCGGCCGATGGGGGCCTCGATCGTGCCGGTGCGGGCGGGCGGGCGACCGTGGACAAGCGCGAGGTACTCGCGCACGATGTGACGGTCGGCGAGCGCGCGCTGCAGGCGGCGGTGAGCCTCATCGGAACGCGCGACGACGAGTAGGCCGGAGGTGTCGCGATCGAGGCGGTGGACGATGCCTGCGCGCTCGGGGTCGGGACCGCCAGCGACGGTGGCGCCGAGCAGCTGCGAGAGCGTGCCGGTGCGATGGCCGCGCGCGGGGTGCACGACGAGACCTGCCGGCTTGTCGATCACGAGCAGGTGCTCGTCCTCGTAGGCGATCGTGAAGGCGTCGTCGGTCATCGCGGCTGAGAGCGAGGCGACTCGATCGCGAACAGCAGCAGGACTACGCCGAGCACGATCGAGGCGTCGGCAAGGTTGAAGGGCGGCCAGCCGAGCGGGAGTTGGATGAAGTCGACGACCGAACCCGTGCGGATGCGGTCGAGGAGGTTGCCGAGGGCTCCGCCTAGGAGCAGGCCGGTCGCCAGCCAGATGAGCGGGCGGGAGGCGTGGGTGGCGAAGTAGACGAGCAGACCCAGCAGGGCGAGACCGACGAGGATGGCCACGAGCGTGCCGTGATCGGCCTCCAGGCCGAAGGCGACGCCGTGGTTGCGGGTGTGCACTAGATGTATGCCAGGCAAGACGGCGATGCGTTCGCCGGGAGCGATCGAGCGCGAGACCAGGCGCTTGGTGAGCTGATCGAGGGCAAGCACTGCCACGAGCACGAGCGCGGCGCGGGCGTAGGGACTCGCGAGGGCTCTCCTCGTCGCGGACGTCGTGGCTGCGTGCACTGGGCTCAGCCGTGGATGATGCCCTGAACCACGATCGAGTTGAAGATTCCGAGCGCGAGGATCGCGACGATCGGGCTGAAGTCGAAGCCGCCGAAGCTGGGCAGCAGGCGGCGGAAGATGCGCAGGAAGGGTTCGCAGACCTCGCGCAGGAAGCCGAGGATCGCGTCGGTGGTGCGCGAGTAGGGCGGGCGCAGGCCGGCGGCGAAGAGGAGCTGGACGACGATGTGGAGGATGATGAGGAGGGTGTAGACGTAGATGAGCGTCGAGAGGTAGTCGGCGATCTGGGTGCGGGCAGTGAGGAGGATCATCGACCTGTGGGT
>JBAUXH010000155.1:0-6519 GCA_049584155.1 Solirubrobacteraceae bacterium | reverse complement strand
CCAACGGCGCCCCCGCACATGTGCGGGGGCGAGCCTGACCGCATGCGGTCAGGCCTATCCAACCTCTGCGCGTGCGATGCCCGCGCGACGCCGCTTCGGGGCTGCGTAGGCTGGAGTGGGACAACATGGCGCATTTAAGGTGTGGTCGTATTCCATATTGGCCCACCACGGATGACTCGAAAGACGGTAGAAGTTAGTACCGGCTTATAGAGGTAAGGACCTGGTGCTGCGGAGCAGGCTGTGCCCCGGGCAAGCAATTCAAGCCATCGGACTCGATAGGCGGTAATAGGCGGAGCAACGTCTGGGTTCGGCGAACCTCGGTTGATTTTGTGGATCTGAGCCGTAGGTGAGCTTGGCTGTCGCGCGCACAGACGTGTGACTGGTGGCATTTATTTTTATTCATAGTGCGAGGGAGGGAGCAATATGTTCAAAATAACGAGCCGGCTGCGCCTGGCCGTGATTGTCGCGACGACACTCACGGTTGCGGCGTTCGCCGGGTCTGTCTCGGCGGGATCGGCGCTTGCCAACCACGGTGGTCCGCCCACGCTGAACGGCACGTGGGCACTGTTCAATCGCTGTCCGGTCGATGATCCGGTGATGTTGGCGGCAGACGGCGCGACGAACTCCGCGCTTTGCCTCGCCGTCAGCTCGCCCAGCGGCTCACTCAAGATTGGCAACCTGGCCCTTACGACGAAGAGCAGCAGCTATCAGATCGGGCTGAACGACAACGTCAGCACCGAAGTGTTCACCGCGATCTCGCCCCCAGATGGCGCGATCGTCGATGAAGCGAGCGAAGTGCCGGGTGGTCTGCAGAGCTTGATATGCCCGAGCCGCGCGCGCTACTGGTGGGGAGGCAGCTGTCGGGAGCACCGCTACGGCGGCGGCAATTACGGCCTCAACAACACCACTGCGACGGTGGTCTCGGCCGGTGATCCATATAACATCGATCTGTTCCTTGGGCTGGAACTCGGCCACGCGTTGGATACGTTGCCGGTCAAGATCCATCTGCAGAACCCGTTGCTGGGCGAAAACTGTTACATCGGCTCTGACGCCGAACCGATCGTGTTGCAGCCAGAAAACCTGTCACTGACAGAACCGCCCATTAACTTCGGGTTGTTCGAAGCCAACGGCACGCCGAATCTGACCGGCCCGCTGAGCGTGTTTCAGTTCTTCAACGGTCAGGGGAGCAGCTCGTTTGCCGTTCCCGCAGCCAGCGGCTGCGGCTTCAGGGGTGTTTTGGATCAGGCCATCAACCATAACGTGGGCCTACCGTCGCCCGTTGGCAGCAACACGGTGACCTACAACGAAGTCACGAACTCGCTCGCCACGTTCTTTGAGGCGCCACTGATTCCCAACGAGGGCAAGGAACTGTCGAACGCTTGGCATTCCGCGGTGGTGGGAGGCAAAGAACATGGACATGGTCATGGGCCAGGATCCGGACACGGACCCGGAGATGGGTCTGGGCACGGGCACTGGCTCGGCATCGGACGCCACCGCTACTAGGCGTAGCGACTGTCCTAATTGGTCACCCTTGAGCAACCGAGCCGCTGCGCGCAGGCGCAGCGGCTCGGCGGCGGTTTAGTTATCACGGTTTGTTGCTTGCGCTACGTCGCAGTCGGTGTCCCGAACCAGGTGCTCAGCGCGTCCGAAAGCCCGGGATCGGCTGGCTCTCCGACCCAAGCGACGTATCCGTCGGGCCGGACCAAGACGGCAGTGGGGGCGGTCACCGCGTCGAGCACCGGAAGCTCCCACGGGCCGTCATATTCCGCGTCGACCAGCTGGACGCGGTCTGCCCATGGAGTGATATCGAAGCTGCCGGGGTAGCCGAAGTTGAGCAGCACCGGCTTGGCGTCATGCAGCAGCTCGTAGACCCGCAGCGGGCCGTCGGCGGTGAGCAGGTCCAGATCGGGCATCCGGCGTCCGAGCAGGGGGTGGCCCTCGCCGAGGTCGTAGCGGATGTCCAGCCCGGAGAGGATTCCGGCGAGCCGTTTGCGTGGCTCCTCCATGCTCGCCAGCTCCGAGACCAAATCGACGATCGCCTTGATCCCCTCGTCCGGGCGCTGGAGCGCCGTCAGGGCCATCGTGTGCCGGAGCACTCCGGCAGCGACCGGGTGGCGCTCCTGGTGGTAGGTGTCCAGGAGGCTCTCCGGGGAGGTCCTCTTGACCACCTGAGCCAGCTTCCAGCCCAGGTTCACCGCATCATGGACACCGATGCCGAGGCCCTGTCCTCCCGCGGGGGAATGCACGTGCGCCGAGTCGCCAGCGAGTAGGACCCGTCCCGCGCGGTAGTTCGCCGCATGGCGCGTCATGTCGCTGAACCTCGAGATCCAGGTGGGGCTGTGGATCCCGAAGTCGGTGCCGTACACGGCGATCAGGCCCTCGCTCAGATCGCGCAGGGTGGGCTCGTCGCTGGCCCCGACCTGCGGCTCGGTCACCATGACCCGCACTGGTCCCTCGTCCTTGTAGATCACCTCGCCGTCGCGGATCTCGTACTCCAACCTGCCGAGGGCGTGCATGCCGAGGGCGTCATTGCGGATGCCCAGCTCCGGTTTCTCGGTCATCTCCACCTCGGCGATCAGGTTGCTCCTGGTCGCATCCCATCCCGGGAACTCGATGCCCGCTGCTTTACGAATCAGGCTGCGTCCTCCGTCGCAGCCGACGAGATACTGCGCCCGCAGCGACTGGCCGTCGGAGCACTCGACCTCGACGCCGCTGTCGTCCTGCGCGAAGCCCGTCACCTCGAAGCCGTAGTGGATTCGCACTCCCAGCTCGGCGATCCAGGCGGCCATGATCTGCTCGATCTGGTTCTGCCAGATCCCGAGCGAATACGGATGACGCGTCGGGAAGTCGCTCATGTCCAACACGGCCTCTGCGAGCCTCGCGACCTGAACCACCTGACCCTCCGCGAGGAAGCGATCGGCAACCCCACGCTGATCGAACAGCTCGATCGTGCGCGAGTGAAGGCCACCGGCCCGCGAGCCGGCGAGTCCGTGATCAGGGCGCCGCTCGACGACTGCCACGTCGACCTTCGCCAACGCCAGCTCGGCCGCCAGCATCATCCCCGCCGGACCTCCTCCAGCTATCACCACCGCATGCTCGCTCATACTCGTACCTCCGCGCCGGATGTCCGAAACTGCACCACGAGTCTCATCATCGGTTCGGCGTCCCCGAACGACCTATATGTCGGCAACCACACATGCATAGCTACTCCCCATTTCCGTAGGTTCTGGCTCTGCGGCGGGCGATTATGCAGCACGACCGGGGCTTGTTACAAGCCTCCTGTGTGGTATAAATTGGAAGTGGAGAGGAGTGTGGGGATTCTCCTTTCGGAAGGTCAGATGGTCTCGCCAGTAGTCATGGGGCGAGCCGATCGGTGAAGAACGACAGGATCTCGTCGCGTGCGGCGATCGTTGGCTGGCCCGCTTCGTCGATCAGGTGGGCGGTCACCACGCTGTGCGGGCTCGCCACGACGTGCTCGAAGAATGGCGGAGTGTCCGCGTTGGCCGCGCCGTCGGGGAGCACGCGTCCGAGGAAGCGCTCGCCGAGGGCCTCCTTGTAGGCCGCGAACCGCTGCGCTCTGCAGAACCGATCTCCCTCGAAGCGATACGCCATCACGGTCAGGTCCTCGCGCTCGAGGCGCTCTCTGACCGCGGCGAGTTCCTCGGGGGCGATCTCCAGCCCGGCGGGATCATCAAGCGGCAGTGCCGGCTGTGAGAGGACCGGTGCGAGCATCGCCGGCTCGAGCATCATCGTGAGGGCAAAGTTGCCCGTGAAGCACATCCCGATCGCGCCCACGCCCGGTCCGCCGCACTCCTCGTGCGCCAATCTCGCCAGCGACCGCAGCCACTGCGTCACCGGACTGGACTTGTTCGCGGCGAAAGCGCGGAACTCGGCGCTGATGCACGCCCGCTGGAAGACCCCCGCGCCATCCTCGACGTTCGGTACCGCGCCGTCGCGGCCGAACAACGAGGGCATGTACACGGTGAAACCCGCATCCCTCACCCAGCGACTGAAGCGAGCGACATGCGGACTGATGCCCGGCATCTCCGTCATCACGATCACCCCTGGTCCGACGCCGGCTACGTGCACCACCTTCGTGACCTCTTCGAGGGTGATCGCGCGGGGATCAAAGTCTTCGAGCGGATCATCGTCTTCTTGCATGCGTTCCGGCATCCTCGCCGTCCTTTCTTCGTTTGGCTGAGTCGATCGCTGATTGCAAGACTGGCGACGGTCCGGTGGCTCCGGTCAGCCAGGCGAGCTCGGCGCCGCCCTTGCCGCATCCGCCTCGGCCCGGACTTGAGCCATCCGCTCGAACTGACCGCGGAACTCGCTCATGCTCTCGGTCAGCGCCGCAAAATCAGATCCGGGTAGCACAAGCAGGTCGAGCGGTGTCGCCGCGCGGGTGCTCGCGCTGCGCGCTCCGTGTCCCAACAACGCCATCTCGCCAAAATATTCACCCGGGCCAAGCGTGCCGATGTGCCGCATCTCCCCACCGACGCGCTTGTTCACCTCGACCTCACCGGACAGGATCATGAACAGGCTGTCGCCCGTATCGCCCTCCTCGAACACCACCTCGCCCGGCTCATAGTGCGCCTGCGTCGCGCCGCGACCTCCGCCCAGGTTCAGTTGCACCGGGTGCGCGGGCAGCGCCAGGTCGCTCAGCCACGACAACGCGACTTTCGTCTTGCGGCTCGCCCCCGGGAGCTTCGCCCAGTAGATGCACCGCCACATCAACCACGCCAGCTGACCCTCCACCGTCACCCCTCCTGGCAGCTCCGCCACCGCCCTGCGGTGGCCCAGCGCGCCCAGCTTGCCGAGGCCCTTGAACGCGAACACGCTCCTTCGTGCGCCCTGCTCACTCGCCACGATGTTCGCCGCCAGCACCTTCGCCTGGCGGATCGCGTGCTGCGCCGTCGGCGGGCTCAGCGCCCCATCCTTCATCGGGATCTGCGCACAGTCCCCGACCGCCCACACTCCCTCATACCCCTTCACCGCCATCGTCCCGTCGCACTCCAATCGCCCCCTCACCGTCGGCAACCCCATGCGCTCCACCACCGGGTTCGGCGAGGACGGCACCGTCGAGATTAGGGTCCGCGTCGAGATCCGCCGCCCGTCACCCAGCACCGCGCTGTGCGGGCTCGCCGCCACGAGCCGCTCCCCGAGCACCAGCTCGATCCCCTGCTCGCCCAGCGTCTTCGTCGCATACCCCGCCAACCTCGGCGTCAGCTCGCGCTCGAGCACCTGCTTGCCGCTGTGCACCAGCACCACCCGCAGCTCCTCGTGCCGTAGCGAGCGGTAGCCCCCGACCGCCCGGCGCACAAAGTCGTTCAACGCCGCCGCCACCTCCGTACCCGAGAACCCACCGCCGGCCACCACGAACGTAAGCATCGAGCGGCGCACCTCCGCGTCCCTCACCACCGACGCCTGCTCCAGCACGTTGATGACGTGATTACGGATGCGCACCGTGTCCGCCAGCGTCTTGAAGCCCATCGCGTGCTCCGGCAGTCCCGGGATCCCCCTGAAGTCCGTCACGTTCCCCAGCGCCACCACCAGATGGTCGTATTCCAACTCATACCTCTGCGGCGTCATCCCCGCGCCCAGCCTCACCACCTTGCGCTCGACATCCACCTCCTCGATCTCGCGCACATACAACTCTGTCCGCGGCAGCATCTGCCGCAGCGGGCTGACCGTGTCGAGAATCCCCACGTCGCCCGCCACCACCTCCGCCAGCATCGGCTGGAACACCAGGTAGTTCTCGCGGTTGACCATCGACACCTCCAACCGCGCGCCCTTCGCCGCCAACCGTTCCAGACCCAGCGCCGCATACACCCCACCGAAACCCCCGCCAAGCACGACCACCCGCGCGCTGCGCGACGAACCGCCGTCAAGGCCTGCCGATGCCATCCCCGCAGTATCGCGACCCCCGTTCTACAGTGCCTCTCTCAGTGGGGATGAGCCTACTTTTGAAGATGCTCCTGTTCGTCTTCGGATGCGCCGCTCGCGGTCGTCGTCGACGTCGACGTCGGGTCTTGCTTGTCGCGCGATTCCCCCGGTCGACTCGTCTCATCGGTCTGTTCAGTCTGGCCGTTCTCATCTTCGCTGCCGCCACGATCCTTGCCGCTCCCGCCAGTGGAGGAGATCCCGCTTGCCCCGTCCCCGGATGAGCTGTGTCCACCGTCGCCGCGTCCCGACCGCTCACCGTTCGGCACCCCGTGACCACCGTCGTGGGGTCCATCTCCGCCGCCTTCGGCATTGGCGCCACCGCCCTGCTCGTGCGCTCTCGGGCTCCGCGGCGGTCCATGGTCACCGCGTCCGCCCCGATCTTTTCTGTCCCGTCGATCGTCATCCCCGCGCGGGTCCGGCCCAGTCGGACCTGGCGCAAGCGCTGTCTCCATAGGGACCCGACCTCTATGGCGGTGTCCTCTGTGCCGTCCGACCTTCAGCATCGATCGGTGCTCCGACAGCTTCCGGGCGTGCTCGGGCGTCGTCTGGAGATCGGCCACGGGCGTAATGCTCACC
>JBAUXH010000154.1:0-6795 GCA_049584155.1 Solirubrobacteraceae bacterium | reverse complement strand
GCGGCGCCGATCAGCGCGCGGTGCTCGCCGGAGATGGCCACGGCGTGGCCGCCGCCGGGCAGCCGCAGTCGCTCGGTCACCTCGGCGATCGTGCCGACGTCGAGGAACTCGTTCTCGTGGCGCGGCACGAGCACGACGCGCTCGTCATCGCCGACCTCCTCGGTCAGCGTGATGCCCATGTTCGGGAACACGACCGTGTCCTCGAGCGGGATCAGGCGCAGGACGGGCTTGGGTGGGGAGGGGGTGATCTGGGGGGTGTCTGACGACTCGGGCATAGGGCACGACTCCATATGAGGTTACGAATTGTTAGTTAGTATAGCGCGGGGTCGTTGCTTGTGCAAGTACCTCTGGATCGTGCCGCATTTGCGCTTGCTAGAGCCAAATCAACGCGGTGGAGTGTACGAAATCGGGTGGGCGAGGGTCTGGCGAAACCCGCAACGTCAGTGGGCGCGCATGCGAAGAAGTGCGGACCCCCGCGTGGGCCGCGGCGCCGCCGCCGAGCTGGGCCGCCGGACAGTATGGAATGATTCTCCTCCGTGGCACTTGCTATGGAGGAGGAGCTACCCGCCAGTCGTCGGCGCACCGTTGCCGTAGGTCGGTGGCCTGTATGGCTGCTGGCCGGTGCGGCCGGGCTGAACGTCATCGTCCTGCTTGCGCAGCTTCGAGGCTTCATCGGCGGCCTCTACCGCATCCCGGACATCGCGTTCTCGGAGGTGCTTACGGCCCTCAGCGGGAGCGCCGGACCGGGGCGCATAGTCGTGTTGGGCAGCCACCCCTATTACGAGGCCTGGTGGCTTGAAAAGGCGACCGCGGGGCTTCCCCACCACTGGCAGATATGGGAGGGGATCCCGTTCGTGATCGCCTTCCTGGGAATAGCGCTGATGGCGTGGGCGGCGTGGCGCGTGCTCGGTGCGTTCGCGGCGCTCCTGACCATGACCGTGATGGTCGCGCTGGGCGACGCGATGCGCCTAGTCCTGTTTTCCTCGGACGCGCATGGCTATGTCGTCGCGCACGGGGCGCTCATCGCCGCAACGGTGGTGTTCCTGGCGGAGCGAGCGATCCGGGGACGGTTGTCATGGCCGCTGCTGGCGGGCGTTGGCATCGCGCTCACGGTCCTCAGCGCCGTCGCAGCGACCGATCCACTCTTCGAGTTCGCCTTCTTGCCGAGCCTCGCGGTCGCGGGCTGCGTGGCCTGGTGGCGCCACCCCGGCTACGCGCAAAGGCAGTTGGCGGTCTTCTGCGTGGCGGTGAGCGGTGCCTCGATCGTAGGCGCCCAGCTGCTCGACGTGCTTATGCGCTCCGAACACGTGGTCGCGTCTGCCTTCCCCATAACCTTTGTCGGGTCCAGCGCGATCTTCGCGAAACTCCAAACCACCATCGTGTCGGTCGCGGGCCTCGGCGGGGGTGAATTCTTCAGTCGGCCGGCGGCCGGGACCTCGCTGCTGGTCTTCACCGTCGGCGTGCTCGCGATAGTGGGTCTGCTCGCTGTGCTGGGACTCGTGTGGTGCTACGCGAAGTCGCTCGAGTGGCGCAGCAGCACGATGACGGCCCCCCAGGACGTCTACGTCGCCTTTTGGATGGGCGTCGTCGTCCTGTCACTCGCGGCTTACGTCCTCACGAGCGTGGGGATCGAAGGAGCCAATCGCTATCTACCGGGAGTCTACGCGGGGAGTGCCGCCCTGCTACCGGTCCTTGCCGGTCGACGAGCTCTCCAGCGCGCTCTCCTCGCGGGCGCGGTGGCGCTGTTTGCCATTCTGATCGCCACCAACCACCTGATCGAAGGCCCGCTCATCGGAAGCGGCCCCTCGCGCAGCGACGCGTACAAGATGCTCGATTTCGCGCGCGCGGAGCACGCGGATCACGGATATTCGACCTATGAAGTCGCGCCCATCGCGACGTTCCAGACACACGCCGCGCTCAAGGTCTATCCGATATTCGTGTGCAACGGGACGGTCTTCGGGGGCGCTCTCAGCGAAATAAACACGTGGTATCGGCCGAAAGCGGGCACGCGCAGCTTCGTCATCACCCAGTCGGGATCGTCGTTCGCGAGCACCTCGCCCCAGTTCGGCGCGCCTCTTGCGACGGAGTCGATCGGTCCGTACAGCGTCTACGTATACGGACACGACGTGGCCGCGAACCTTGGCGGGAAGTGCTGAAGTAGCCTGCGCGCCGCGCCAGGGACTCCCGCCCCGCCTCTGGGTCGGCACCGATCCTGGAGATGGGCGCCTTGTGCGAGGAGTTGTCGTTCGAGCGGCGCATGCACCGCTCGCGGGACCGCACATGTGCGGTCCCGAGCCAGGGCCGCATGCGGCCCTGGCGCCAACGCCGCATGCGGCGTTGGCCAGACAGGCGCACGCGCCTGTCTGAACCGCTCCCTTACCCGGCGAGGTGACAGACGGGTGCATGGTTATGTCCAGCTACGCCGCTGGCTCGCATGGTGACACACGGTTTGTGGGCTTGCCGGAGATGAGCCAGTGATGGATTGCTCTTTAAATGTGTTAGTTGCCGGTCTTGCGACCGGCGATAGATGTAAGCGGCGATTGGACGGCGCTTCGTCCTGGCGGGCTATCACCGGTCCTCGAAGGTCACCTCGACGTTCTCCTCTTGCACGCGCTCCTCCGTCTCCGCGGACGAGGTCAGCGCGCGCCTGTCCGCATCGAGCAGCGGGGCAGTGAAGCTGCGTGGCCACAGTCGCCGCGCTCGCACGACGTTGATCTCCGCGGCGATCAGCGTCACCTGCCCGCCGAGATACAGCCACGCGAGCAGGCCGAGCACGAACGCGAACAGGCCCGAGGTCTCCTGCGCGTGACGCACGACGTGCGCGACGTAGTAGCCGCCGATGTGCTGCAGGATCTGCCACAGCACCGCCGCGAACACCACGCCCGTGAGCAGATCGCGCGTCGGGATCTCGTCTGGGCTCAGGAAGCGGAAGGCGGCGAAGAACAGCAGCAGGTTCGAGGCCAGCGCGATCAGGACCCCGCCGAGTACCGCCGTTGTTCCCGCCGTCTGCGCTGTGACGTAGCCAGCGGCGACCGTCGAGACGACCAGCAGCAGGCCGAGCACGGCGAGCAATCCGATGCCGCGCAATCGCCAGGTGAGGAAGTTGGGGCGGCTTCTTCGCGGGATGTGCCATACCTGCTGGAACGCGTTCTGCGTCGCCCCGACAATGCCCAGACCGCCCAATAGCAGCCCGATCACGCCGATCGCCAGCGCGCCCACGCTGCCCTTCAGCGAATGGACATTGCTCTGCAGCTGATCGCCGATGATCGGGAACTGGCTGAGGGTGGAATGCAGCACTTCGTCCTGCGTCTTCTGATCGCCTTCCAGCACGAACCCGAGCACCGTCACGAGCACCAGCAGCAGCGGGAACAGCGAGACGAACCCGTAGTAGGCGATCAGCGCCGCCATGCTCCCCGCTTCGTCATCGCCGAACTTCTTAATCACCCCCGCCGGAAAGGCCAGCCAACGGTGGCGCTGTTGCAGGCGGTCCAGCGCGTGCACGCGCTCGCCGAGGCTCATCGCGTCCCTCCCCATCGCTCGCGCGCGCGCCGGAGATCTCCCGCCCGTCGAGGTGTCGGGCCCAAAAACTGGCAGGGGGGGCAGGGCGCGACCGGGAGCGACATCTATACGTGTCTACCCGATCGCAGTCGCGAACGCGAATCCTGGGCGACTCCTGGCCGATCTCCGGGCGCCCCCGATCGGGCCTCGACGCCACCGAGGAGGTCGCGCTGGTGGCCCACTCCGCGCGCGGGCTGCTGCTGTCGGTGCATCGCGCCTGGCTGCGCCGCGAGGACCTGGAGGACTGCTACAGCCAGGCGACCCTCGAGCTCCTGGCGCAGGCGCGCCGCGGCGAGCTGCGCTACTCCGGCCGCTCGCACCTGCGCAGTCTCTTCGAGCTGCGCTTCATCTCGCGCGTGCGCGATCGTCGCCGCGCGCTGCGCGGGCGCAGTCCGGCCCAGGCAATGCTCGAAGGCGCGCTCTCGCACAGCGGCGTGGATGGACGGGCGGTCGAGGTGGTCGACCCCCGTGCCGACGTCGAGCGACTCACGCTGCTGCGCCACGAACTGCGTGCGCTGGAGCGCGCGGCTCACGGGCTGAGCTCCGATCAGCGCCTCGTCCTGGCGTGTCAGATCGCGCTGCAGATGAGCGCCGGGGAGTTCTGTCGCACGTTCGGCTGGTCGCACGAGAAGCACCGCAAGGTCGCCCAGCGCGCGCGGGCACGGCTGCGACGGCTGGCAGGCGATCCTGTCGCTGTCGTCACTGTCCGTGACAGGTCTATCGGCGCCCAGCCGGCGGGCGGTGAGGTGGAACGAGGGGTCCTCGAGCAAAGAATTTCCGAAGCTGAATGTCCCGCTCGCGGGGGCGAGTCGGAGGAGAAGGTAGGGACTCTCCTATGAACATATCTCCCCCCACTCATAGGCGCGTCCCTTGGGACGCCGGCAGTCGATCGGACGGACGACCGCACGGCGACGCCCATATGCGCGCGAGCGGCCGGGGGTCGGGTACATCCCCAGCTCGGCCTCCGGTCGCAAGCGTGCGCTGCTGTATGTGTGCGCCAGCGGGACGGAGCAGACGGCGATGACGCGTCTGCGTCGCCGGCCCCGGGCGGTCTACCGGGTGTATGGCGAGGAGGAGTATCTCGCCGGGGTCGACACGCTTTCCGCCCGGGAAGCCCCGCCGCTCGCAGAGGAGCCCGCGCCCGGTCGCAGGCTGCAGCGCATCGCTGGCGTCGCGGTGCTCACCGGAGCGGTCGGCACGGTCGGGGGCATCGTGGGTCTCGCCGGCTTGCGAATGCATACCGTCGATCGTCGCGAGACCGCGCAGCGTGCCATATCACCCGTGCGGGCGGCGGCGGTGCGCGAGCATGCGAGCACGTCCGCGCACATGATGCGCCGGCGGACCCTCCATCCAATCCGACCGCGGCGCATACACGCGCGCCGCAGGACGGCGATGCGGCTCCCACGCGGTTCGGCGTTGCGGGCCAAATCGGTGATCCGAAGGATCGTCGTAAGTGCTCCACAGGCGAGTGCCGCGCAGTACGCATCCCCCGCAACTCATACTGGGCGGCGGGCACAGAGCGAGTTCGGGTTTGAGCGCTGAGGATCGAGTTTCGGCCGTGACCGTTACGACTCGGCCGCTGTGGCGGATCAGGCTTGCGCGTGAACTGCCTCGCAGGCTGCTGCTCGGTGTGTCCTTCGCCGGGCTGGCGGCGAGCGCCCGCTATGCGATCGCACCTCCACGCCCGCCGACCCCAGTCCGCGCTCAGCTAGCGGCACCCTCGCGAGACCTGGCGGCCGAGGGGTTCGCGCAGCTGTTCGCGCGCCGTTATCTGAGTTGGGAAGCGGACGATCCCGAAGCCCACCAGCGGGCGCTGGCCGCTTACGTGGGCGCGGGCATGGAACCCGGCGCCGGACTACAGCCGCCGCCGGGCGGTGAGGAGCAGGTGCAATGGACCGAGGTCGTACAAGAACGGACGGCCGCGCCCGCAGAGCGCATATACACCGTCGCAGCGCAGACCGACACCGCTGGCCTCATGTATCTCACGGTGAGCGTCGCGCGCGCTCGCAGCGGCGTGCTGGAGCTGGCCGGCTATCCCGCGTTCGTGGGAGCCCCAGTGGCCGGGTCGGCCTCCGGCGGCGGCGCGCTACGCGAAGTCTCAGATGCGGCGCTGCAGACGGTGGTGGAACGCGCGCTGCGCAACTACCTCGCGGACTCCGCCGCCGAGCTGGCGGCGGATCTTACGAGCGCTGCGCGCGTATCGCTGCCCGCGCAGGCACTGAGCCTGGAATCGGTGCAGCGCCTGGACTGGTCACCACCCGAAGGAGGGCAGGCGGTCAGCGCGACCGTGCAGGCCCAAGACGCTCGCGGCGCCCGCTACACGCTCGCCTACGCGCTCGACGTCACCCGCGTGGCCGGTCGCTGGGAGATCGCCGCGATCCAGATGGACCCCTACACGTGACACCGCAACCGAAGGAGCTCAATGAAAGTCCCCCACCCGATCGTCCCGACCACCACCAGCCGTCTCCCGGAGCCTTCCCTCGCCAGGGCTCGCTCGATCCTGCTGCTCGCGGGCGTATGCCTCGTGGCCGGAGCGCCCGCCGCGCAAGCCGCGATCTCGACGCCGGGATCGACGTCAGGCTCGGTCGCCGTACCGCAGGCGGCCGGCGCCGAAAAGACGGGCGCCTCGCTGGAATCGGCCGCCGCTAAGGCCGGCAGCACGGGTCGCGCGGTCGCCATGAGCCTGATCGGGCTAGCGTTCGCGGTGGCCGCGATCGTGCTCGCGTTCAAGCGCGACTTCAAGGAGGCCGCGGGCGTGTTCGCGGTCGGGATCGTCTCGGTGCTGCTGGCCACTCCCACCGGCGTGAGCCTGCTGCAGGACACGGTCAACTCGCTGTTCGGCTCCCACGGATGATCGCGGCGGTGCTCGCGCTACATCGTGCTCGTAGGAGGGCGCGTCGTCGTCGCCACCGTGGCCACCGGCGGTGGCGGGGGCGGGCGAGCTGAGAGATGGAGATCCGCTCTTACCGCGCCGTGTTCGACCTCGAGCGTCGGATCTACCGCATCGACAGGCTGCGGTTGAACCCGGCGGGCGTGCCCGTGCGCGGGATCGTCTACTTCCTCGCGCTGCTCGCAACGATCGTGGTGTGCGCTCACGTGCCGCCGCTACGTGCGGTCGCCAGCGCGCTGCCGTGGTACCTCATCTACCTCGCGCTGCCGGGCGTCGGCGCGGCGCTGCTGACCGTCGTTGCGATCGACGGGCGTCCGGCTCACCTCGCGGCGCAGGCGCTGCTGCGC
>JBAUXH010000153.1:0-11148 GCA_049584155.1 Solirubrobacteraceae bacterium | reverse complement strand
CCCCGAGCGGCGTGCGCACGCCGGTCCGCTCGATGCGCTCGTGTGCGAGCCCGCTGGCGCGCAGCAACGCTCCGGTGCTCGCTAGCAGGTCGTCCGCCTGCAGCTCGACGCTGGGCTTCTCGATGCGCGCATCGATCACGTCGTGGCGCTCGCCGTCGCGCCCGATCGAGGTGACGCCGACGGTGCGGCCGGCCGCCGCATGCTCGGCGAGGATCGCCGCGAGCGTGACCGTCTTGCCGGTGTTCTTCGCGAGCCCTACGAGCGCGAGCGTGCGCGTGCCCGAAAGCAGCTCGCTCAGCCGCTGCGCGGGCGCGGCGTCAGCCATTCAGGCTCTTTGCGCTCACGCCGTCGGCGGAGGTGTTCGAGGTGGCTTCGCCCTCGGTCCGCGCGGCCAGCTCGCGCACGATGAAGCTCGCGACGTGGTACGGATAGGTGCCCTTGGAGAAGCCCGCGTCGAAGCCGAGCTCCTTGGCGAGCTCGTTCGATACGCGCGGCCCGCCGCACGTGAGAATCAGCTGCTTGCGTCGTCCCTCGGCCTCGACGATCTCGACGAGCTCGGTCAGATTGGCGACGTGCAGGTTCTGCTGGGTGACCGTCTGGGAGACGAGGATCGCGTCGGCGTGTAGGTCGATCGCTCGTGAGACGAGCACGCTGTTTGGCACCTGACTGCCGAGATTGTGCGTCTCGAACGCTTTGTAGCCCTCCAGGCCGTGGTGGCCGTGGAAGCCCTTGAGGTTGAGCATCGCGTCGATGCCGACACTGTGCGTATCGGTACCGGTCGCCGCACCGACGACGACGATCTGGCGGCCGATGTGTTCGTCGGCAAACGCCTCGATCTCCTCCTCGCTCATGTACTCGACGTCGAACCCTTCATCGGAGAGCGAGGCGTAGTCGACGGTCTGCTTGCCCTTGGCGAACATCACGAAGTAGGTGTAGCCGTCGGTCAGCTCCTGGTAGTGGACGACCTCGGGGTGCTCGAACCCCATTTGCGCCGCCCACTCCTGCGCGGCCCGACGCGCGGCGAGGCCGTAGGGGACGGGCAGCGTGAAGCTCAGCTGCACGATCCCGTCGCCGAGATGGTCGGCGTAGGGCCGCACGCTGGAGAGATCGACCGCACGGGTGCCGGCCGGCGTTGGCGTGGGCGCGCTATCGGACAAGGCTCGAGGCTCCACGCATCAGCTCGATAGCGGGGTTGAAGTAGCCCTCCTGCATCGCCACGATGCCCTCCATACCGCGACCCTCGTCGATCTGGCGCGGGACGTCGCCGAAGACGCCCTCGCCGAGCGCCGCGAACAGACCCCGCTCGGCGATCCGCTCAAGCAGCGCGTGCGCGCCGGCGAGCACCTCCTGCGCGCGCGTCTGCACGATGCCGCCGCGGCGGAATTCGATCTCCTCGCCGAGGTCGTGCGCGGCGTTGAATACGTAGTTGACGTTTTCCAGTCCGATCACGCGGTCGTGGACATGCGGCGTGAAGATCCCCTCGGTCGGCACGCCGATCGTTTGGATTCCCTGGCCGGTGGCGATCGTGACGAGGTTGAATAGCGAGTCGGTCGCGTGGGTGCGATACAGGTTGCCGTCCATGTGGCGCGTCGGGGGCATGTACTTGACCGGGCACTCGGGAAACAGCTCGCGCGTCAGTTGCGCCTGCGCCCACTCATACAGCAGGCTGTTCTTGATCGGCGTGTCGATCTCGTAAGCGTCGCCGAGCGCGATCTGCTCGTCGGGTACGCCCGAATCCAGGGCGAGCTGGCGGTTGATGAACTGCGAAGCGGTGACCGACGGCGCCGCCTCGATCGCGTCGGCCGTGCGCAGGTAGTTGTCCTCTCCCGTATTGATGACCACCCCGAAATAGCCATTGATCATGCGCGATACGCGCTGGTCGATGAGGCCGCGGACGGGGTTAATGTCGCGGTAGAGAATGCCGTAGAGGGCGTCATTGACCATGTTGTCGAAGCCCTCGATCGCGCCCATCGCGGCGATCTCCGGCATGCATAGTCCCGAGCAGAAGCTCGACAGCCGCACGTAGCGGTCGTTGGCGGCCGACCACTCGTCGAGCGCCGCGCGCATGATCTGAAAGTTGGCCTGCGTGGCGAACGTGCCACCGTAGCCCTCGGTCGTGGGGCCATAGGGGACGTAGTCGAGCAGGGACTGGGCGGTCGAGCGGATCACCGCGACGATGTCGCCACCGGCCTGTGCCACCGCGAGGCCGTGGACGACGTCCTCGTAGACGTTGCCGGTCGCCGTCAGCACGTAGCGCAGCGGCGGTGGGTGCTCGCCGAGCGCTGTGCGCAACTCGCGCCGATCGTGCATGCGCGCCGCGATCTGCCCGACGCGCTCGTCGCACTCCCGAGCTACCCGCGCGTGGATCGCATCGTCGCTTGCGCGGGGCAGGGCGATCAGGTCGAGCTCCCCGCGGTCGACCGCCTCGGCCAGCGACTGCGGCGTCGCGCGTGAGTCGGCGAGCAGGGCGTTGCCGATCCAGTAGGCGATCCCGCGGCTCAGCTCGCCGGCGTCGCGTACGTGATCGATGAGCACGTTCGGCAGCGGCGCGTCGAGCTCGTTCGCGCCATCGACGCCGAGTAGCCGCGCGATCGTGCGCTCGACCGAGACGGTCGTCTTTCCGGCGATCTCCGTGGCGACTTGCCCGGCGATCTGCTCGGCCGCGGCACGGCAGGAGGCGATCATGGCCGGGTCGAGGTCGAGCTTGGAGGGCGCGCCCGCGCTGCTCATCGGATGTCCTTGACGATCGGGAAGGGGATCACCTCGCGCAGGGTGTCGCGTTCGGTGAGGATCATCACGAGTCGATCGACGCCCATGCCGCCGCCGGCGGTGGGCGAGTAGCCGTACTCGATCGCGCGCGCGTACTCCTCGTCGTTGGGATGGGGCACGTCCTCGTCGTCGATCATGCGGCGCTTGCGCTGGTCGACGAAGCGCTGCCACTGATCGACCGGGTCGTTCAGCTCGGTGTCGCCACTGACCAGCTCGACGCCGCCGATCACGGCGTCGAAGTGCTCGCCCAGCTCGGGGTGTACCGCGTGGCGCTTGGTGATCGGGAACGGCTCCAGCGGAAAGTCGAAGACGTGCGTCGGCTGGTTGATCGTCGACTCGATTTTCTCCGAGTAGATGTCGGCGACGACCTCGGCCCACGTCGCCGCCGGATCCATCGGCTCGTCCAGCACCTCCGCGAGCTGCTCGCGCGTGGACTCCATGAAGTCCAGGCCGAAGCGCTCGGAGATCAGCTCGCGCATCGTCACCCGCCGCCAGGGCTTGGCAAGGTCGATCTCTTCGCCGCCACGCTTGATCGTCGTGCGACCCAGCGCTTTCTGCGCTACGTCGCGGAACATTTCTTCGGTAACGGTCGCTACGTCGTTGTAGTCCGAGTAGGCGCACATGAACTCGATGATCGTGAACTCCGGGCTGTGCTTGGGGGAGATGCCCTCGTTGCGGAAGACCTTGCCCATGTCGTAGACGTTCTCCATCCCGCCGACGATGCAGCGGTTGAGGAACAGCTCGACGGAGATGCGCAGGTAGAGGTCGCGATCCAGCGCGTTGTGGTGGGTCGTGAACGGCCGCGAGCCGGCGCCGCCCGCGAGCGACTGCAGCGCGGGTGTTTCCACCTCCACGAAGTTGCGCTCGTTCAGCCATTCGCGGATCGCGAACACGATCTTGTGACGCGTGATGAACAGCTCGCGCGTGTCCTCGTTGGCGAGCAGGTCCAGCTCGCGGTAGCGGTAGCGGGTGCCGGTGTCGCCGAGGCCGTGGTGCTTGTCCGGCGGGGGGCGCAGCGTCTTGGTCAGCAGCGTGTACTCCTGTACCGCCAGCGCTAGCTGGCCGCGTTGGGTCACGTAGATGAAGCCTTTGATGCCGAGGATGTCGCCGATGTCGAGTGCGAGGATGCGGTCGTAGGTCTCCTGGCCGAGCGCATCGACACGTACGACCAACTGGATCGAGCCCGACAGGTCGCGCAGATCCAGGAACGCGGTCTTGCCATGCCCGCGCCGGGAGATCAGGCGCCCGGCCACGTGGTGGGTCAGCTCTGGATGCTCGCCGGCGTCGAGTGTGGCCGCATCGTGTGCCGCCAGTACGTCCGCGATTCGCGTGCGCTGCCCCCATAGCGAGACGGCCGGGTAGGGGTCGGTGCCTTCGGCCCGCAGCCGCTCCATCTTCGCGCGCCGTTCGTCGAATTCGATGACCCCCTCACTCCCCTCGCGGGGCGGGTCGGTCTGCTCCTCTGCTTGGTCCTGTACGGGCATAAAGACGTATTCCTCTCACCTGGGTAGTGCGCTTGTCAAGCGATCGAGCAGGATGTCTCTAGCGGGTCCCGCGATCGCGCGCCCGGGTCCCACGCCGCGGCGGGCCCTAGGCCATCGGTAGTGACATGCCGGCCGGTTTTCGCTCAGGAGCCGCCGCAGTGGCGTCGGACGTCTTTGCTGAATCGCCGGCTACCTCGACCAGCGGCAGCGTGGCCAGTGTCGGCAGGACCGGCAGCGAGGCGGGCGCGGCCATCGCGATCAGGCCACGCGCTGCGTGGCGGATCGCCTGCGAGGCTGGGTCGTCGGGCTCCTCGATCACGAGCGGGACACCGGAGTCGGCGTGCTCGCGCAGGGGCATCGTCAGCGGGACCTTGCCCAGCAGGGGCACGTCGAGCTCGTCGGCTAGCTCCTGGCCGCCGCCCTCGCCGAAGATCTGAAAGCGCTCGCCGGAGGGGGTGGTGAAGCCGGACATGTTCTCGATGATCCCGCAGATCTCCAGGGAGACCTTGTGCGCCATCTCGGCGGCGCGCCGGGCGACCCGCTGGGCGGTCGGCTGGGGTGTGGTGACGATCGCGAAGCTCGCCTGGGGAAGCAGCTGTGCGAGCGTCATCGAGACGTCGCCGGTGCCCGGAGGCAGATCGATCAGCAGGTGGTCGAGGGCTCCCCAGTCGACGTCCTGCAGGAACTGCGTGAGGGCCTTGTGCAGCATCGGCCCGCGCCACACCACTGCGGCGTCCTCAGCCACGAAGAAGCCGATCGACATCACCTTCACGCCGTGAGCCTGGAGCGGGAGGATTTTGCGCTCCGCCGAGACCGGCGGGCGGGTCGAGCCAAGGCCGTACATGCGCGGGATCGAGTACCCCCACACGTCCGCGTCGAGGATGCCCACGCGCTTGCCTTCGCCGGCCAGCGCCGCGGCGAGGTTGGCGGTCAGCGTCGACTTGCCGACGCCGCCCTTGCCCGAGCCGACGCAGAGCACGTTCGCGACCTGTGCGAGTGCCCCGTCGGGCAGGCTGCCGCGCCCCAGCTTCTGCTGCAGGGCCGCCTTCTGCTCGTCGCTAAGCACGTCGAAGTAGACGTTGCAGTGCGTGACGCCCTCAAGCGTGGCAACGGCCTCGGCGACGGCGGTCTGGAAGTGGCCCTTAATCGGGCAGCCGGGCGTGGTCAGCGAGACGGTCACGTCGACGACGCCGTTGGCGGAGACGTCGATCGAGCGCACCATGTCCAGCTCGACGATCGAGCGGCGCAGCTCAGGGTCGATCACGGCGCGAAGGGACTCGCGGATCTCCTCATGGTTGGGCATGGGACTCATCTTCGCAGACCGGCGATCTGGTCTGGGGCGTAGTGGACGAGCATGGGTTTATGGCTCTGTCTTGTCTTAAGCTCTCGCTCTCGCTCTCGTGCTCTGCGCTTGCGCCGGCATCGCCGCCGAAGCCGATCGCATCGGCTTGGTCTTTACGTCGGTCGTCCCTGTCCGCGGGAGCAAATCTGCGGACACGGAGACGTGTGGATCGTACTCCGCGCATCCCAGTCCTTTTGAGAGCTCCCAGCGCTCGTTTGGGAAGGCGTCTCGAAGCTCGCTCAGGGCCCAGGTCACGCCGCGCGAGCCGGCTCTCGCGCGGCCGTCGCCTACCGAGTCATCCTCCGCCTGGGCGAGCGCTAGCGCCATGCTCAGTTGCGCGATCATGATCTGCTTGATTTCAGACGCCGACTCGGGACCCAGGCGATCGAGTACATCTCTGGTCGAGACGCAGATGGCGTCGGCGTCGTCGATCGCCTGAGGGTCGAGGTCATCGTCGTCGGGCAACTTGACTCGGCGCCACCCCGGCAGCAGACCGGGCACCATGGGATCACGACCTTCGCCGAGAGTGATGCGGATGCCGGGCGGTGCAATGACCTCCATCTCCGAGTTTGTATGAAGGACGAACCAAATGCCGCCGTAGGGCGCGTCGTGTATCTCCCACCTATCACTCATGGCTCTCTCCGCCCAGAATGTTCGGCGGGTGGGCCCGAAGGGCACATCCGGCACTGGGTGCCGTGTTTGGAGTTAGGAAATGTCTGAGCATAAAGCGCGGCACAAAAATCAGAAACATTATGACTCCTTCCTTTCCAGCGTAGGATACCGGAATGGAGCGCACCCGACATCGAATAGTTGACAACAAAAGTTCTACGTATGGGCGGTCTTCCGCTGAAGTCGGATTTTTGGAAAGTCTAAGGAGATCTCTGCACCATTGTGGTGCAGGTATTCTGCCTTGAGGGAAGAAATCCGCGCGTTAACAGAATAGGTTTGATTGGCGCTAGGCTATCGGAGGCGGTCTGGGAAGCAGGGTGTCAACCCCGGGATCTTCGAAGGCGCCAGCAAAGAGTCGTCCGCGTCTAAGGCTGATCGGGGAGAATTCCGCACCTGTATCTCGTTTGTACTCGTTTTCAACCGATAGTCTAGAGCGGCCAGCGGCCAGCGGCCAGCGGCCAGCGGCAAGTCGCTAGACGTCGGGGCGTATGAGCTGCAAGAGCTCCAAAAGGCAGCAGTACAAAACACGATCAGTGGGGAGAGGGAGGCGGCATTGGGTCCAGGACAGGCTCGACCCATTCGGTTTCCGGTCAGCATCGCAAACGCGGATCCTAAGAAGGTCGCAATATTTGCCGAGCAGGCTGTGGCTACAGCGGCTCGCATCGTGCCAGATGTAGACGATCACGTAGTCAAGCGGCTTGTCGTCGAGGCGGTGGAGAAGATTTGTGAGGGTACGACCGCCAAAGGGCTAAAGCTCGAACGGCTATTAAAGGACACGCGTGTGGGAAATGGTCACACGCGCGAAAATCATTTTACGCCCGCGCTGACCGTACTCGCCGATATAGCCGTCAGGACGATGCTCGTGAGATCGAAGCGCCGGGTTGCATACGAACGGGTGCTCGTGACATGGGCGAGAACCGGGCGTGAACGCAACTCGTTGGGTACCGACGGGGTCAAAAATGGCGCTCGAGGTATGCGCTTCATGGTGCTGGCGCAGGGATGCGGCGACACGCTTGTGCCTTCGCTCGAGATTCCCTTTACGACGGGGACTCGCCATGACCACACGAGCGCACGGGCGGATATGGTGGAGATAGACCGGCTTACTCGTGATCTCGGTCGACGTCCCAACGGATCCCCTGCCGAGCATCTCAGCGAGCTGCTCGACACGTCCAACACGAGTCGGAAGCGGGTCGCGGAGGCGGCGGCCAATCATAGGGGTTATGCGTTTCTTGCTCGACACGGCTTCAGTGATCTGGTCATGGCAACCTCGATGGTGTGTGGCCCGGCACCGCGACGCGGCTATCGTGGCGAATATATCCACGCACCCGGTCTCGATGAGAATTTCATAGATGTGTTCAGCAAAGCCGGTAAGCGGGGAATATTGCATTTAGGAACCACGGATCCGCGCAAGGCTTTCTCTACAGGTACCATTGAAAAACAGGGGTTTAGGCGATATCGGTTCTATCATTCTGATTTCGATCGAGAGTTACACAATGACGTGGATAGGGAAGTGAGCTGGTATTGGCATGCTACGGCGCAGCGGCTCTTGCGAGTTAGGGAGGAAACTCGTGATGGCTCCGAGGGCTTCTGCGCGGACTGTTGGTATGTACTCGAACTCGCCGATGATCTTCTCCAGGCGGTTGCGCTGGCGCGCAAGTATGTACAGACACAGCCCGATTACTGCATAAAGAGATGGGTACGCGATACCGGTCTCGGTCTCGTGGGAGTATCGAGCTATCGCTCTGATGTCGCCGTCCGCGACCTGCTGCGGATCGGTAATGCGGCAATCGTTTACGCGGGACTCCGCTGATTTCTCCCCCAGACCGGAGACCTGGTGTGGTTTAGCCGAGGGCTTGCGATACTCACTACCGAGTGGGAATCCCTGGCAATAGATCTCAGTCGCGGTCTTCTCGCAGGGTATGGCTATGCGACCACTATGCCCGTCGCCGGTTGTCCAGGCGGATTGTGTCGGCGATCGTCACTTTAGTTGGCGTGGTTGTATCGGTTGTGGCGGGCGTAGCAGGCAAGGCCCTGATCGAACTCAGCGATAATCACCGAGAGGTCGTCGTCGTACATGTCGTCGTAGAGAACGCCCAGGCTGCGATGCAGGGGTTTGAGCCCGTCGGCCCGCCAAAAGCCCGGCGCTAGCGAATGGCTGATGTCGGGTGGGGGACCCGAGCGGATTGCGTGCTGTGATCCACGGTGTGATCGGCGACCTTCCGCTCAACAAAAAGCCCCCGGAGCGGGGGTCGCTCCGGGGGCTGGGGAGGAGAGGGTCCTACTTCCACCGGCGAGGTATGAGGCCGGCAGACTGTCCCTTGCTCTGCACCTTGGTGGCGGAGCTCCCGGATCTCCTCGTCCGGGGCGGGGGAAGTGAGGATCAGACCAGGCTCTGGATGCGCTCCTGGAAGCGGTCGGCGAACTCGGCGCCGTCCTGACGACGCTTGCGCAGCTCGCGCTCGACGCTCGTGCGTGCTTTGCGCACCTCGCGCTCGAGGCGCTTGCGGGCCGTGGCGCCGCGGTGCTCGAATTTGCGCAGCTGCGCCTGTGCGCGGGAGGTGCTCGAGTAGCTCGTGAACGTGTCGTTGACGCTCGAGACGACCCGGTCGCGAGCGGTCAGTGCCGCGCCGACGGGAATCAGGACCGCACGCTCGGCGTATGAAGACTTGGCGGTGGATGTCGTGCTGCGGGGGGAAGTGGCGCGTTTTGCGGTGGCCGCGCGTTTGCGGGGTTTGGCGGCGCGGGGGGTGGTTGTGTCGGCTGATGCCATCTGTCGGAAGTCTCCTTGTGGTGGCGCCTCGTGAATGAGGACGGTTACGTTGGTTCGCGCAGAGGCTCGACATCGAGCTTAGCACCGAACACCTGTTTGTAACCCGACCGGAGGAGATCGTTACACCTGGACATACAGCCCCGGTGAATTCCCTGTGAACAAGCGGAGTTCTCTTATGGACATTGTAACAACAGGAACATGCGTTCGGTTTGCGTCATTTCCGGGGCTTTAAGCGGTAGTTGTCAGACAGGAGTGCCGACGCGCGCCAGCCATAGGGCGGGCTCGGCCAGCTCTTGTGTGGTGGGCAGCTCGGCGGGCGAGCGCCAGGCTACCGCGAGCGCCTCAGGGCCGCCCGCGTGAACGACCGCGTCGCAAAAGCGCCGTCCGACCTCGTACTGGCGCAGCTTCAGCTCCAAGCCGAGCAGTCGCTCGAGCACCCGCCAGGGCAGTCCCCGAGACTCCCGCCGGCGAGTCATGGCTGCGCGCAGACGCGGCAGCGACGGCAACAACTCGGCGCCGACTGCGTCCATCGTGTGCTCGGCATGCCCCTCGATCAGCGACATCGTCGCCTGCATACGCTCGACGATCCCCCAGCGCTCGTCGCCTAGCCCGAGGCGCAGCAATTCACCGCGGCGGGCGCGATCGATCAGTGCGCGCAGCTCACCGTCGCGGGCGCGATCGATCAACGCGCCGGGGTCGCGCAGCCAGCCGAAGCCACTCCCGCTTCCGCTCGAGGATTCCGCGGTGGCTGAGATCTGCAGCCCGTCGAGCAGCTTCCGCAGCATGCCCCCGAGATGCTCGCGCAGCCACGGCGCGCCGGAGAACTGCACAGCGTGGGTGATCTCGTGGATCGCCACCCAGGCGATCAGCTCGTCGCGATCCACTCCGAGGTTGCGCGCGGCGCCGGCGAGATTAGGTGCGAGCAGCAGCAGGCGCGGCGGCGCGGAGGCGTCGAGCAGGGAGATGTCGTATTGGCCGAGCACCCGTTGGGAGAGCATGCCCGTCACGGCGCCCAACTGGGCACCCAGCAGATGGCCGGAGGCCGAGCGCAGCGATCCTGACAGCGCGCCGTTGCGCGCGCCGCCCAGCTGCTCGAGGAGCGGGTCGAGCAGTGGTCTCATCGTGAGCAGGTTGGCGGCGATCCAGGTCGGCCGGTCGATCATCTCCAGTGGCGGCAGCTCGGCGGGGAGGTCCAGACCCGTGTACTCGCCCACGCGCCGCGCGAACTCGTGCGCGAGCGGCTGCACCGAGTGCCCGGCAGGCCCCCCATACGGAGGAGAGCCGGCGATCAGCTCGCCAATCCGTTGAGCCGTGTCCCAGTCGATCGCGCGAGAAGTGGACATGTACATATCCTAGGTGCGTGCCGGCACTGCCAGATAAGGATTTGTCCGTGCCGCCGGACACGCTGCCCGACCCTCAGCCGGGGGCGCCGCCGGAGATGGCGCCCGAGGCCTCCGCTGACATGGAGCGCGCGGAGGTGCGCGACGTGGTCGCCTGGACGCGGCTGCTGGCTGATCCGAGCGACGCCTCGGCGGTGGTGCGCGCGCTGGCGCGCCCGCCGATCGAGCTGCGCCAGGTCGATCTGGCGCGTGTGATCCAGATAGCCAGACGGCGCAAGCTCGACATGATCGCCGCGCTGGGTGCGGCGCTGGAGTCCCCGCAGGTGCCGCCGGAGGCACGGTCGCGGATCCAGCGGTTCCTCGAGTTGCACCGCGCCGCCACCTCGGCGCTCGACGAAGCCCGCCCCGACCTGCTCGCGCGCGCCGCGCTGGGGGCCGAGCGCGAGTCGCGCGGTTCCTCCTCGTCATCCTCCCCCAAGTCGAAGGACGGTCCCGACGCGGCCCTGCGCGACATGCAGCGGATCGTGCGTGAGGAGGTGCTCGCCGATATCGCCCGCATCGGCGCGCGGCTGAGCGAGCTGCGGCTGGATACCGATCTGGACATCTCTCATGGCGTGGCTCGCTACCTGGAGCTGCTCAAGCTCTCCGCGCTTGCCCAGCGCCCGGCCGAGCAGAGCGTGAGCGATGCGCTGGCGGACGTGAACGCGCGCCTGCTCGCGGCCGCCACGGCGATCGAGCGGGAGATCCTGCAGAGCAGTCCGCTCGACGGGACGC
>JBAUXH010000152.1:0-5548 GCA_049584155.1 Solirubrobacteraceae bacterium | reverse complement strand
CTACACCCCCGCCCAGCCGCTCGCCGATCGCGAGCCGACCCCGCCGCGCGAGCTAACCTCGCCACGCGCGCTCGCACCCGCGAAGTTTGCTGAGATCCCCAACGAGGTGGTGGCGAACGGCGATGACGTCATGGGTTGGGTCGCGGTGGGCAACGGCGCCGTGCTTTATCGCGAGGCCCTCGCCTCCCTCGCGGTCCGAGTGCCCCCAGACGATTCACCGCTACACCGGGTGAGCGGCGAGGCGATCTGCGCGCTGGCGGTCTCCGGCATAGCGCAGGCGCTCGATACGGTCCTGCCGGACTACCGTCGCCGGCCCGACGCGGAGCTGACGCTCGAACACGCCGCGGCCGCGGGAGCACGCAGATGAGCTCCTCCTGGGTGGCCGAGCCCGGGATCGACTCCCCGCGCCACATCGAGATCAGAAAGCTGCTGTACCCCGACCTGCCACAGGTCATCGCGATCGAGCGCCGCGTGTTCCCCACGCCCTGGTCGCTGGCGATGTTCGTGCTGGAGCTCTCCAAGCAGTCGGGCATCTGTCTGGCCGCGACGGCGACTCCCAAGCCCCCCGGCGGGCGGCGGCTGATCGGTTACCTGATCTGCTCACGCTATGAGACCGTCTGGCACATCATGAACATCGCCGTGGATGCCGAGCATCAGGGCCAGGGTGTCGCCTCGGCGCTGCTCGCCGAGCTGTATCAGCGCGTCGACGACGAGACCGCCCGTTACACGCTGGAGGTGCGCCGCTCCAACCGCCTCGCGATCGGGCTCTACGAACGCGAGGGCTTTCGCGCGGCCGGACTGCGCCGCCGCTACTACCAGGACAACGGCGAGGACGCGCTCGTGATGTGGCGTACACCCGCGACGCTGCGGGGTCATCTCGACGACGTGCCCAACCCGGGCCCGGTGTGAACGCGTGAGCGCTCCCAACGCCGGGCCGATCCTGGCCCTGGAGAGCAGTTGTGATGACACCTGTGCGGCGGTCCTCGACGTGCAGGGGCATCGCGTGCTCTCGAACGTGATCTCCTCCCAGGGCGTGCACGACCGTTATGGCGGCGTCGTGCCCGAGATCGCCTCCCGCCACCACCTGGAGCTCGTGAACCTCGTCGTGCAGCAGGCGCTCGCGCAGGCCAGCCTGACCCTCGATGAGGTCGGTCTGATCGCCGCCACGCAGGGTCCGGGACTGGTCGGCGCGCTGCTGGTGGGGTTCTCGACTGCCAAGGCACTGGCCGCAGGGCGCGAGCTGGCGTTCGCGCCGGTCGATCACCTGCAGGGGCATGTCGCGGCCAACTTCATCGTCCCCTCGCCGGATGCGGAGCATCCCGAGCCTCAGGAGCCGAGCGTCGAGCTACAGGGCGCCGGGCCCGAGCACGCTGAGGGAAAGGCGTTTGAGCCGCCGTTCGTATGCCTGATCGCCAGCGGCGGTCACACGCTGCTTACTCACGTGACCGAGCACGATGGCTACCGAGTGCTCGGTCGCACGCTCGACGACGCCGCCGGGGAGGCCTTCGACAAGGGGGCTCGCATGCTCGGCCTGGGCTACCCCGGTGGCGCCGCGCTCGAGCGGCTCGCGGACGGGGGAGATCCGCACGCCTACTCGTTCCCCGGCTCCGCGGCCGAGCGCGCACGCGGTGGCAAGGGGACGGGCAGGCAGGCCTTCGAGCAGGGCCTCGACTTCTCCTTCGCGGGGCTGAAGACCGCGCTGCTGTATCGGCTGCGCGACATGTCCGCGGCCGAGATCGACGCGCGCGCATCCGACCTCGCGGCCTCCTACCAGGCGGCGATCGTCGACAACCTGATCGAGCGCGCCGAGCGGGGCCTGCAGGAGACCGGGCTGGATCGCCTGACGATCGGCGGCGGCGTGGCCGCCAACGGCGAGCTGCGCCGGCGACTGAGCGCGCTCGGGGCGAGCGTGCACGTCCCTGAGCGCGCACTGTGCACGGACAACGCCGCGATGATCGCCTCCGCAGCACGCTACGTACAGCCGATCCCATATCCGGACTATCTCGGCCTCGACGCCTACGCGACCGGGGAACGTCCGCTGTGAGCGCCGGGGTTCGTTCCGGGCGCCGCAGGGCGGTGGTCACGGTGTACTCCACACCGGACTGCCACCTATGCCTCGATGCGCTCGCACAGCTGCGCGCGTTGGAAACCGAGCTTCAATTCTCGCTGCGCGAGCTCGACATCACTCACGACGAGGCGCTGCACCGCGCCTATTTCGAGCGGATTCCCGTCATCGCCCTCGACGGCGAGGAGCTGTTCGACTACCTCGTCGATGAGCAGATCCTGCGCGAGCGTCTAGAGTCACGAACATGAGCTATCGCGAGCCCGCCACGACGACGGCGCCCGGAGCCGAGCGCAACGGTGCGATCGCCGTCGAGCGGCTGTCGCTGGGGGTGGCGGCGCGGCTCTCTCGCTACCTGCAGGTGCTAACGCAGGCCAAGAAGATGGGCAAGGAGACGATCTCCTCGCAGGAGCTCTCCGACTACACGCACGTCAACTCCACCCAGATCCGTCGCGACCTCTCCGGGTTCGGGAAGTTCGGCAAGCGCGGCGTCGGCTACAACGTCGAGGCGCTCGTCTCGCAGATCCGCAAGATCCTACGCACCGCCGGCCAGCACAACATCGCGCTGCTCGGCGCCGGGCACCTCGGCAAGGCGATCGCCTCTTCGGACATCTTCGCCGACCACGGCTTCCGTGTGGTCGCGATCTTCGATGTGGACTTCGCGAAGGTCGGCACGAGCGTCGGCAGCCAGGCCGTGCGCCACATCGACGAGCTACGCCAGGTGGTCGAGGACGAGGACATCGTCGTCGGCGTCCTCGCGGTGCCGACGGGCGCCGCGCAGCAGCTCGCGGACGAGCTCGTCGACGCCGGCGTGAAGATCATCTTCAACTACTCCGAGTCGCTGCTGGCCGTTCCCCCCGACGTGACCGTCCACACCTCGAGCCCCGCCGTCGATCTGCTCTACGCGCTGTACTTCTACCTGACCTGAGGCCACGGTTTCTGACGCAGGCGCTATCGGCATCGGCATCGGTATCGTCGTCAACCGGACACCCAACGCCCCGACCGTAGATTCGCACTCAGAACGACCCCAAGCCATGAGCAGCCTGGACCTAGACAGAGTGGCCGAGACATTCGCGCAGGCCCCAGACCTGACGGTCGGCGTCGAGGAGGAGTTCTCGATCCTCGACCCGCACACGCTCGATCTGGAGCAGCGCTTCGAACAGTTGCGCGACCGCGCGCAGAGCGACCCGATCCTGCACGAGCACATCACCGGCGAGCTGATCTCCTCGGAGATCGAGATCATCTCCGGCGTCGGCGGCGACCTGCACGACGCGCTCGCGCGCCAGCGCGACCGTCGTGGGCGTCTGTTCGCGCTCGCGCAAGATCAGGGCGTGGCGCTCGGTGCGACCGGCACCCACCCCTGGGCCGACTATCGCGAGCAGCCGATCATCGACACCGAGCACTACCGCCGCGTCGAGGAGGGGCTGAAATATGTGGCCTGGCGCAACAACACGTTCAGCCTGCACGTGCATCTGGGCGTACGCGACATCGATCGCGCAGTGCGCGCGTGCGATCGCCTGCGCCCGGTGCTGCCGCTGCTGCTCGCGATCTCTGCGAACTCCCCCTGGCTGGACGGTCGCGACACGGGGCTGCACTCGGCGCGCACGCAGAGCTTCACCAAGAGCTTTCCGCGCTGCGGCGTGCCCGACGTGTTCGGCGGCTGGAATGCCTACCGCGAGTACATCGAGCTCCTCTGCGCCACCAACTCGATCGTCGAGTTCACGCAGGTGTGGTGGTCGGTCAGACCGCACTTTAGTTTCGGCACGGTCGAGGTGCGCATCTGCGACGCGCAGGCCACGGCACAGGAGTCAGACGCGCTCGCCGCGCTGATGGTCGCGTGCATCGCCCAGGCGGTGCGCGACGTCGACGAGCGCGTGCCATTCGCCGATCCTCCACCGCGCCTGATCGAGGAGAACATGTGGCGCGCGATTCGCTACGGGCTCGACGGGCGGATGATCGACCTGGAGCGGGGCGAGGAGTACCCGGCCCGCGCGACGATCGAACGGCTGCTGGCATGGACGGCGCCGGTGCGCGCCGAGCTGGGCGTCGAGCCCGTCTTTCCCGAGAGCAACGGCGCCCAGCGCCAGCGGCGCATGATCGAAGCGGGCGCCACGCGCGAGGAGGTGTTCGCGGCCTCGGTCGCAGAGACGAGACAAACCTATACAGAGGAGGTGACGGTGTGAGCACCGATCCAGTCCACGCAGCGAGCGAGCCGAATGCTGGGCAGGCGTCCGGTCAGCCCAGTGAGGAGGAGCTGCGCGCAGCCTACGAAGCTGAGATCAGTCGTGTCACGAGCACGGACATGATCCTGCAGGCGGTCGTCTCGCTGCTGAACATCGGCGGCCATCGACTCGGTCTTTCCGCGGAGCAGGGCTCGGCGGCGGACGAGTCCTCACGCGACCTGGAGCAGGTGCGTGACGCGATCGACGGCGTGCGCGCACTGCTGCCGATCCTCGAGCGCCGCGAGCCCGAGAATCTCCGTCCTCTGCGCGACGCCCTGTCCCAGCTACAGATGGCCTACGCACGCGAGGCGGGGGCCAGCACGCCACAGGCCGATCCTCCCGGCGAGGCCAACCAAACCAGCGCCCCGAGCGCTCCCGCCGCCAAGCCGACCGCACCCGCGGATCAGGGCAAGCCGGCGGATGGGCCCGGCCCGGCCCAGTCGAGCGGCAGGCTGTGGGTGCCAGGACGCTGAGCCGATCTCCCGTGATACCGGCGCCCTTCGGGGAGCGTCGGTGCGCAGGCGCAGGCCAGGGTGGGCCTCCAGGGTTCTGCCTGTAGCCATCGGCCATACGACAGGCCGTTCCGCAGGCGAGCACGATAGACTGCCCGCGCGTTTACGCCCGACGGCGTGCTTGTCATATGACGGGCGCGTGTTCGGGCGAGAAATGTGCGCGCGATCCTCGCGCGGCACGCCAAACAGACCGCGGAGGATTAACCGTTGAGCAGCTTTCTGACGAACCATGGGGTCGTCGTCGCCCTTGTATGCGCCGCCTGTGCCGTGATCTACGGCCTGGTGACCACGCGATCCCTGCTCGCGCTCTCGCCGGGCAACGAGAAGATGCAGGGCATCTCGCTGGCCGTCCAACAGGGCGCACGCGCTTACCTTAACCGCCAGTACACGACGATCGCGCTCGTCGGGGTGGTGCTGTTCGTCGCGCTGATCTTCATCCAGAACATCGCCGTCGCCTGCGGCTTCGCGATCGGCGGCATCCTCTCGGGCTCGACCGGCTACATCGGCATGAACGTCTCCGTGCGCTCCAACGCGCGCGTGGCCGAGGCCGCTCGCGGCGGGGTCTCGCCCGCGTTGAGCGTCGCCTTCCGCGGCGGGGCGATCACCGGGCTGCTCGTGGTCGGGCTGGCGCTGATCGGCGTCGCCGGCTACTACGGCGTGCTCACGTCCTTCTTCAACGACAGCCCCAAGACCGCGGTCGACGCGCTGATCGGCTTGGGCTTCGGCGGCTCGCTGATCTCGGTGTTCGCGCG
>JBAUXH010000151.1:0-5897 GCA_049584155.1 Solirubrobacteraceae bacterium | reverse complement strand
TCGGGCAGGCCGTTGAGGCGCTGGAGTCCGTCCCGCTGCTCGGCCGCGCCCTCGAACACGCCGGCGTGGAGGCGCCGGTCACGAGCGCGCTGGGCCGGCTGATCTCCGGTGAGCTGCCTCTGGACGAGTGGGTCGCGTTGGTACGCGCGACCGTGCCCCCACCGGCGCTATGGCGACGTCGCCCGCAGCCGGGTTTCTGGCGGCGAGTGTGGCGCGGACTGAGCAACCACTAGCTCAGCGCGCGCGGCAGCGCACCCAGCCTCCTTCGTGAGGAGCGGCGGTGCCACAGCGAGGACGTCCTGCGCAGCTCGCGGGCGAGGTCCTTGCGTGCGTACTCGACCAGCCGTTCGCGCTGATCGAGGAGCATGTCCTCCTCCCCGGCGTGCAGCCACTGCGAGAGCCTCCCCCAGATGGCCGCGTTGCCGTCGCACAGCTGAGCCCGACGGCGGGGTGAGGGCGCGCGATAGCCGTCGTAGCGGCACATCGCCGCATCCCATTGATCGAAGCGCCGGGCCTTTCCGGGTAGGCGCGATTTGCGAAAGAGGCCCGCGAGTTCGTCGAGGCGTTCCTCGGCTCGCAGCCACTCCATGTCGGCCTCGTCAACGGGCAGCCGCTCCTCGTAGCGCGCGAAGCTGACGCAGATCCCCGAGCCGTCGGGCAACAGCTCGTTGGCGTACGTCAATAGGTTCCTGCGCCTGCGCCAGTCGTAGCGATCCTCGACGACCTCTCCTACACGCTTCCAAATCTCCCGCTCCTGCTCGCACCAGGCCTTCAGTGCGTGGGCGTCCTTCGCCCCGCCGCTCGCACGTTCCTGCCAGACCTGCTGGCGGCTGCGCGCGAGCCGTGCCAACAGATCGCGCGTGCAACGGATTTCCGCGAACCGGTCGTGATCGCGAGGGCGCGGATGCGAGCGGATCGCACGGGCCTGAATCCGGCTCGGGAAGTACATGGCTTCGAATGCGCGAAACGCCGGCTTTTCTCGCAGGCGTGCGAGCGCCCGGTCCTCGCTGACGACCCAATCCCGCCAGGTGATCACAAACTCGCTGTCGCGCACTGTGATGGCTCGCTCCAGGCGCCTGATGGCGTGCTGCACGAGCATCTGCTGACTCTTGCCCTCTTCGCCTTCGCCCCTCTGCAAATACCCTGCGTACACACACGCGGCGTTGTAGTGCTCGTGCCACTGCCACCGCCTCAACCAGGTCGGACAGCGACCGCTCAGCAGACCCGGACGCCAGGCCGCGCGCGTGATTGCGCGGTTGAGCTCATTCACTCCGCGCACCCCTAGGACAGGCGCGCCTCCGCTCGGCTCAAGGCGTCGCTTGATGCTCATCCGTGAAAGCGCCACCGTGCGACGGGTGAGCAACTCCCTCCACCGAGCAGACTCCCAGCGCGGCAGCGACAGCAGCAGCTCCCGCGCCGCGCGATCCGCGTGGGGTATCACCTGCAGTTGCTTCGCACGCAAGGCTTCGGACTTGCACCTGGACGGTATCTCCAGCAGCCGCTGGGTCGCGTCCGAGACCGCGTCCGCCGAGGGGTCGCGGCGTTTAGCGCGTGCTAGCGGGTTCAGCAGATCGCCGCGGTCATCGCGCCAGGCATTCACGGGGTCGCCGCCGCCGCCGCGGGGCCGCACGCCCAAACGTAGGAACGCGTCCCGGCGCCGCGGGTGGTCCTCGCGCAGCTTCAACGGCATGTTCCACTGCTGCGCGAGCGATTCGTCGCTGAGCAGGATAATCGCCCGGTACTTGGCCACGCTCAGCGTTCTGTCCCACTCAGGGCGGGCGCCCCGGCGATACATCCCGCGCGGCAAGTTCTGGCCGCCCGGGTAGGCGAAGGCGAGGATGCGCTGGTAGTTGGTCAACGCCGCCACTAGCAGCCCGGCCTTCTCCTGCAGCTGGCCGAGACGCAGACGCACCGGGAGGTTAGTCGGGTCGAGGCGCAGCGCCTCCCAGTATTGGTCTTGGGCCTCGTCGAAACGACGTTCCTGCTCCATTCGCGCGGCGTTTTCGTACGCACTCAGCAGACCTTTAGGCATGAAATAGCCGCGCCACGCCGCCCACGTGCCGCGGCACAGGCGCGTGCGCGGGAGGATCGCCGCGGTCGCCTCGTCGGCTGCGTGGCAGATCGCCCCCTCCCACGAGCGCTCCCACACCTCGATGACCGGGGTCGACTGGCTCGGCGTCTGGGCCACCTGGACGGTGACCCCGTATTTCGGCTCCTCGGGCCGTTCGCGGACGATCCCCTGAACTTCCAAGGCGTAGGCGGGCACGGCCGCGCGCAGCAGCCGCAGCAGCAGCCCGAGGACCGCATTCGAAGAGGGGTCGCCACCGCCGCCGAGCACGTCCACGAACGTTCCCTCGGGCGCCGCGCCCGGCGAGGGGGTCGCCGCCTGCAGCCGCAACACCGCCATCCGTTCACGAAACTGTGCCGTCAGCTGGGCGGCGCTGAGCGTGGCCAGATGACTGCCGTCGTGGAAGTCGGCCACGAGCACCGCGCCGCCCCACCAGACCAGCCAGGCCAGCCGCATGCGCCGAAACAGCCACGCCGTGAGGACGAGCAGCGCTGCGGCCAGCGGCAACGCGACCGCGGGGCGCGTGAGCGTGAAGGCGAGCGAGCCCAGAAATTCGCCAACCCCCAATGGGTTCGAGTCCTTGGCCGATTTCTGAAGTTCATAGCCGACGAGTACGCCATAGCCGACCAGCAGCGCGACGGACCCCAGCAGCAGCGTCGCGCGAAGGAAGATCGCCGCGCGCTCGTTGCGGTACTGCGTGGTGCGCGCATAGAAGCGGCTGCGGGGAGGCAGCTGCGACCATAGCCGTCGCGCCCTCCAGACCGTCCGCGTTTCCCAGCGGCGCGTCAGTTCGCGCATCCGATTGAGCGCAGGACCCAAGCGCTTGGTCCAGCTGCGTTGCCCAAACCAGTCGATCGCGGCGGCTTCGCCCGCTCGCGTCAACCTGCGCGCCTTCTCCACCAGATCCGTCATCGCCGTCCGTCCCATCCCGTCGATTCCAGCCCGCTGATCTGTGCACGTTATCTGATTTGCGCCCAATGCGCAGCGCGGCGCGCCCGATCTGGTCCGGTGGCCAACACCGACCATGAATGCGGGGCCGGGACGCCCCGCACCCGCGCGCGCTGTCGGGGGCTCGCCTGCGCGGATGCGACCCACCCCCCAAACCACAGAGGGGAGCTGCGCGGCCTGCCGAAGTCTTCGCGAGCCTCATGGTCGAGCGGCTCTAGGAGGAGGAGCGGCGCACTGACGTCATCCCGCCATGAGCGTGCTCACGACCGCCTCATACACGCCCGCGCCGTGAGGAGCCTCGCACACCCGCACGTTCTCGTAACCCGCCATCGCCGTGCGGATCGAGGGATCACGCGTCACCGCGTTCGCGACCAGCCAGAACGTGCCCACGTGCCGCGCGCATGCCAGGTCCTCGCGCGAGTCCCCCACCGCGAACGTCTCCTCTCGCTCATATCCACGCGCGCGCATGTGCAGCGCAACGGCCGCCTCCTTCGACGCTCCCACCGGCAGGAGGTGATAGCCGCGCACGTGCTCAAGCTCGGCCAACGCCGGCGAGCGGCGATTGACCACGCCGTTGTCCACCAAGCGCAGGTTCTCGTGACCCAGCTCGACCAGCAGCGCATCGACCTCCTCGGCGTCGACCAGCCCTCGAAACGCGTGCGAGACTTCGCGCGCGACGTGCCACGGCTCGTGGTACTCCAGCCGACCCACGTACCGTTCGAGCAGTAAATTCGGCGCACCCGTGCGCTCGATCTGCTCCGCGATGCTCAGCTCGCCCGGGACCATCTCGCCCGTGAGCCAGTGCTCCTCCCCTCCAAGCTGCCAGTCCGCCCCCAAGACCACGCACGCGCCGGCCTCGAAGATGAACGAGTCCTGCCCCAGCAAGCGCGCATCCTCGTGCACCTGCGCACGGCGACGACCCGACATCAACACTATCTCCACGCCTGCGCGCAGACAGGCCTGCGCCGCGCGCACCCCCTCCAGCGACACGTTCCCCTCGCCGTCGTGCAGCAGCGAGGCGCGCCATCCCAACAGCGTCCCGTCCAGGTCGACATAGACACAGCGGACGCTCACGACGCAACACCCGTAGTGGTCAAGGCGGGGCGCTCGACCGCGGGCTCGGGGATCTCCACGCCCGTCAGCCGCCCCTCCGCGCGCGCGCGCACGGCGATCGTCGCGAGCACCGTCCGCGCCATCGGTGTCAGCGCCGCGAGCGACTGGTGGCGGTTGCGGTGCTCCTCGAGGTCCACCTGTGCCATGCCCTCCAACCCGACCTCTTTCCACACGTCGATCAGCATTCCGATCTCCACGCCATAGCCGGTCGCGAACGGCACCTTTTCGAGCAGCTCTCGCCGCGCGGCGATCTCACCGGCGAGCGGCTGTCGTACCGCGGCCAGATCGGGATAGAACAGCTCCAGCGCCGGCCGCGCCAGCAGGTGATTCACCCGTCCGCCGCCCTCGGGCAGCGACACACCGCCGTGCTCGAACGGGCGGCGGTAGAAGGCCTTGACGAAGGACACGCCTCGCTCGCACACCAGTGGCCCAAGCAGCCCGTGGGCGAAGTGCGCGGAGAAGCGCTCCGTGTCGGCATCCACGAAGCAGACCAGCTCACCGTCGAGCACCGATAGCGCGCGGTACATCGCATCGCCCTTGCCCAGCACCGGACCGAGCCCGGACAGCAGCTCGGCCTCCTGGTACACGATCGCTCCCGCTCCTTCGGCCACCGTCGCCGTTCCGTCGGCCGATCCCGCGTCGATCACCACGACCTCGTCGATCGCACCCGCGGCGCGCAGTTGACAGAGCGCGCTGACGATCGCCCCGACAGTGCCGGCGCATTCGCGCGCGGGCAGGCACACCGACACGCTCGCCGCACGCTCGCGCGCGATCCTCTCCGCGGAATACAGCGAATGGTGGAAGGAGCGGGCTTTCGCCCAGCGCTCGGCGGCAGAGACGGTCATCGCGCATCTACTATCGCAACCGTGGCCCGCGAATCCCCGTCGCTCACCCCCGATCGACCGCGCGCGACCGGCAAAGAGCGCAGGATCGAGCCCTGGAGCGCGCTGCTGGACGCGGGGCGCGCGGATGAGCGGCTCGTGCGTGAGGCACGCGAAGGGTCTAGCGAGGCACGACTCGTGGACATCCCCGCTGCACTGCACCCGGAAGTGCTGGCGGCGCTCCAGCGGCTGGGGATCGCGCAGCTGTACTCACACCAGGCGCAAGCGCTCCAAGCGGCCACCGCAGGCCCGACAATCGTCACGACCGGGACGGCCTCGGGGAAGTCGATGTGCTTCAACCTGCCCACGCTGCACATCCTCTGCGAACAGACGCGCGCGCGGGCGCTGTACCTGTACCCGACTAAGGCGCTCGCCCAAGACCAGGCACGTGCGCTGAGCACGTTCGGCCTGACCAAGCGAGTGCGCCCGGCGATCTACGACGGCGACACACCGCGCGAGGCGCGCGCGGACATCCGCCGAAATGCCAACGTGGTGCTCACCAACCCCGACATGCTGCACGTCGGCATCCTCCCCAACCACGCCGCCTGGGCTGAGCTGTTCGCGAACCTCGCGGTGGTCGTGGTCGATGAGGCCCATGTCTATCGCGGCGTCTTCGGATCGCACGTCGCCGGTGTGCTGCGGCGGTTGCGACGCATGGCCGCCGCATACGGCACCGACCCGATCTTCCTGCTGACCTCCGCGACGATCGCCAACCCGGTCGAACTCGCCGAGCGCCTGACCGGGCTGGAGGAGATCGCGCTGATCGACGAGGACGGCTCGCCCGCGCCGGGGCGCCAGATCGCGATGTGGAACCCGCCGCTGACCGACGCCGCCCTGGGCGCACGCCGTTCGGCGCTGGGCGAGGCGGCCGAGCTGCTGGCGAGCCT
>JBAUXH010000150.1:0-25352 GCA_049584155.1 Solirubrobacteraceae bacterium | reverse complement strand
CAGGCCGGCCGCGCCCGCGCTCGCGACGGCCGCGCCCTTGAGGAAACTCTTGCGCGTCGTGGCCTGCACCGTCGGGTCATCCTGCGTCTGTGGCCCCGTGTTAGGGGTCGCTGAATCGCTGTGCTCGTCGTGCATCGCTGTCTCCATTCGATCGGGTGATGTCCTCGTTTTGTGAGGATCTAATCGAGGAGCACGCTGCAGTCCCGTTCCTCGGTGCACACATCTACGCGATGAGCGCAGAGGCGGATCAATCGGAGGCGAATCATCCAGAGGCGGAGCACCCGTACCTTGCGCCTTTGTGCGGTCCCGGAGCGGGGCAGTTCACACTTCGAAGCACACGCCACGCGCGGGCGCCTCTAGGCGATCGATGCGACGTCGTGGCGCGAGCGCGGCGCGCGCGGTGCGACGATCGCGCCCCAGTCGCCGTCCTCGATTCGCGCGGGCTCGGTGGTGGCGATGAAGTCGGCGAGGATCGCGGCCAGGCCGGCGGGGTCTTCCAGGTGGGGGAAGTGCGCGGCCGATGGCAGGGTCTCGAAGCGGCTGCCTGGGGCCGCGTGGTGGGCGGCACGGCCGTGGGCGAGGGGGATCGTGTTGTCGCGCTCGCCCCACGCGATCAGCGTGGGCATACCGGCGAGCAGGTACAGCCGGTCGGTGGCGCTGACGCGCTGGCCACGGACGTCGATCACCGCCCGCAGGGTGTGCAGGAAGGCCGTGCGCGCGCCCGGCTGCTCCAGCGGTCTTAGGGCGCGGGCGATCGCCTGCAGATAGACGCCCTGGCGCGAGCCGGACGCGCGCATGCGGTCGCCGGTGCTGCGCAGGCCCGACAGCAGACGGGGGTGGGCGACGAGTGCCAAGAGCGCGGAGACGCCGGGCAGCGTGGCGCTGCGCAGCAGCGGGCTGACCTCGTGCCCGAGGCCGCCAGAGGAGACGAGCACGAGGCGCTCGGTGCGCTGGGGGAACTGGTAGAAGAACTGCATCGCCACGCCGCCCCCGAGCGAGTGTCCGACGATCGTCGCGCGGTCGATGCCGAGCACGGCCAGCAGGTCGCGGATCGAAGAGGCGTGCGCGCCGAGCGAGTAGTCCCCGCGCGGTGTGGCCGAGTCGCCGTGGCCGATCAGGTCGGGGGCGATCACCGTGTGGCGGTCTGCCAGCCGCTGCGCGACCTCGCGCCAGTGGCGCGAGGAGTTGACCATGCCGTGGATTAGCACCACCGGGGGACCGCTGCCGATCATGTGGTAGATCACGCGGTGCCCGTGCAGCTGCATCTGCCAGGCCTCGAACTCGTCGGTGCGGTCGGACGTCGAGCTCATCCGGGGTGGGCGAGCGTTCGGGGCGAGCCTGGAAGCGAGGGCACCCTTCAACGCTACACCGCCGCCGGGCGGCGGGCGGCGCGGCGGGGTCTCTACACTAGGCGACTCTGCGCCAGTAGCTCAGCTGGATAGAGCGTCGGTCTACGGAACCGAAGGTCGGGAGTTCGAATCTCTCCTGGCGCGTCCTAAATTACCTGCTAATCAGCACTTTTAGCCGAAGTAGTCGTAGAGGCGTGAGCCCGCCGCCCTTGCTTTGCCCTTGCCGTAGGTGGCCGTAGCGCCTGCGAACTGCCGTAGCTGTGTACCGGGGTGGGTTAGCCCGTTTCTGCGCCGTAGCGCCCAGCCCTGTGCCTCTGCGCTGCCACAATGGCGCATTCCAGAGCCAATTTTTCCCGCCGGCGGGCCGCGTAGGGTTGCTTGTAACGAATCCTACAAAGTGAGCTGGGCATTCGCTAATTACCGGATGTACGACCCGGTGCGCCGACTCTGTTTCCGTAAGACCATGCATAGTTAGCGCCGCGCGCATCAAAGCTCGCGCATGGGCTAGAGAGAGAAGAATACCCCTCACAAGCGCCGTGCGTCGACCTTAACTGGTCGCACGCGACCGACGACAGCGGCAGAAATCTCGCGCTATCGTGACCTCTGGCTAGGTAGCGCGGAGTACATCGTCTCACTACTGGGTGGTCAACGGCCTCCTGCCGCGGCCAGTTCGGCGTCAAAGTCGACGTACTCAAGGCTCAACGCCGCATCATCAAGCGATTCAACGCCGGCTGCCAACTCCGAGATATTGGGAAAGTCAAGCGCGGCAGGCTGAAAGCTGAAATCTTGCCCTCGCGCAAACTTGACCAGAAATGGATCATCATCGATCGGCTGGATGATGAGTGTCGAGCCCTCGAACGGGCGAAGCACCGCCATCTCGCCGACCTCTGGTCTCTGGTTCAGGGCTCCCCTGAGGATGCCTTCCTGACCTCCAAGTAGCGCCTCGGAACGTCTCCCGACCCCAATGCGAGGCGCGATGATACCCAGCGCCTCACGGTCAACCATAACGGGATCTACCTTGAAGCTTCCGAACGTACCTGCCTCTACCACGAATGACTCCTGATCAATCGGCGCCACGGCAAACCCTTGGCCATCGATCGGCTTGACCGTCAATGTTCGCCCGACCATTGGCTCTGTGGGCAATGGCTCAACGATGATTCGGGGCACGTGACGGCTGCGTGACAAATGCGTGCGCTGCCAATGACGGATTTTACCGCCAACGCTAAAGCCCATGAGCTTGAAAAGCGGCGTCATCCCTTCGAGGCCAGTAAACGACATCAATGCCTCTGAGCTGATGTCTGCGGCACCAAGACCCCCCAGGCTCGCCACCTCGAACGGCCCGGCGTTGGCCGTCGCTGCGGCGTGAAGTGTCACTGATTGCCCCTTGGCGGTGGAAACAAAAACGCGGGCGGACTTAGCAACGACAACATCGGTGACGACAACCCAGTCGGGCGGAAACACACCTTCTCTTACACGCTCTGCAAGCTCGCGTTGTAGCAGATACTTGTCGATGATCTCACGCTCGCGGGTACCGACTGCTGTCAGAACCGTCGCCTTCGCGCGTGAGAATGTGATTCGACCACCAACTCGTCCGGTGGGGATTCCATGAATGACTTTGTTGGCACCTTCAGCCTGCAGCTCGACCTTGACACCGCGTTTGGAGACGAAATCGAGCATCGACTCCTGTTTGACCCGCTTGGTCTTGAGTGCCTCCCGAGAGATGCCAAACTTGCTCGCGGGTCGCTGGGGCTCGAAAAAGATGCCGCGCTGGAGCGTGCCGCAATCGCCAATCGATATCGGTCGAGTCGGCATCCAGGACGGCCAGTAGGTCTGGTACTTGCCGTGGATGTCCTTTGCGTATGCGACCCTTAGACTTGCCATGATGCCAATGAGACTAACAGTTCGGTCCGCTAAACATCGCGCGCTCGTGCGAAAATAGGGACTCACGGGGAACACAGGCAGCGAGGTCCGCTTCGAGCCGAACCGGGGCCGACCGAACGCCGGTTTCGATACTGGCCAACGGGTCGAGGATAGTCCAGCGGCGTCAAAACACCTTGCCCCCGACACAGGGCATAGCGATCACAGCGTCGATCTGTCCGATTGTCCGTCGTCCCTTGCCGCTTGTGCGACCGAACCTCGTGAGGTCGCACGTCCAAACCCGCTAGACGCGCGCGGCGAGGAATCCATCGTCACCGAGTGCGTGTCAGTGGTGATGCGAATCGTTCTCTCCATGCCCCGGAGTTTTCGTCGCGATCTGTGGATCAGTGAGGTAGACGACTTGGCCGCTGGTCTTCCACTCGGCGGCCGTCTCATCGAGTCGTGCGACTAGATATTCGGGATCGCCCGCTGTAATACGCATTGCGATGACCTCGAAAAGCGCGTCGTTCTCGACAAGCTTTGCTCGCAGTCTGCTGGGTACAGCGACCATCTGCGCCGTAGCGATCGCGGAGGCCGTCGGAGCAGAGGATGACGTTTGTGTAAAGAGGTGGGCGGCAGTAATGAGAGGCGGGATGACTCGTACCATCTCGACGGACGCCGCCGCGCGAGCCATGTGGTCTGAACGCACAACGAGGGCACCGGCCAGAAGCGCTATCGCCGCAAGTGCCATTCCGGCGACGATGACGGAGGGGCTAGTCTTTTCGAGGGCCCCCCAGATTGCCCCGGCACCGCCAGCAGCGGCAGTGAGGATGGCCGTGATGCCTGCTTTGGTTGTCACGCTCAGCGTGTCACCGGTGATCGGTCCTTCGTCGGCTTTCTTGAGCGATTCGTACTCCTCTACGACTGCTGAAAGCAGCTTGCTTGAGATCGTGCCTTCGTCCATTATTCCCCCCAAGTTGTTTCCTTAGAACTATGGCAAAGTTCTTGATCGGCCGCACATGCCAGTGCTCTCTGGCAGCCGCGACCCTTCAGCTCGATGAGAAGATCAAGCAGCCTGTCCAGGTTCGAGGCCGGGTTCGCAGGTCGTCTCGAACTCTCACCAAGGCAATACTTCAACGGGAGCTCGTCAACGTCTCTAGAAGCCGCAGCACACGATCCGACCGGCCCTTAAACGCCGAAACCCCGGCTTCTTCGAAAGAAAACCGGGGTTCGACCCTTCATCAAGATGATGGAGCTACCGGGGATCGAATCGCTATGCGCGGCCGTTGGAGGCCAAGCGATAGAGCCCGCGCCCCACGCGCTCGAACCGGGGCGACCTCCCGCCCACGTCCGATGCCAGGCAGTTCTTGACCGACGACCAGGACACCGGCTCGCCAACCAGCTCCTCGACGGCCGCATGGATCATCCGAGTACGCATCGGCTCACCGGCGGCCCGCAAGACCTCGGTGACCGCTGCCAAAACCCAGCCCCACCGATAGGCAGGCTTGGACACAGGGGTGAGCACCCTCAACGCCGCGAAGTTCGCGGGCGAGGCGCCGGTCGCCGTCTACGCCGAGCTCTCACGGGAGCGCATCCAGGTCTTCGTCCGCGAATCGCGGCGTCGGCTTCGATCCCGCGACCGTGCCCCCGGCCAGACGTGGTGTGCGGGAGTCGATCATCGGCAGGATGCGCCGCGCGGGGGCAGGGCGCAGGTACGTTCCTTGCCGGGTGGGGGGACGGAGGTCGAGATCACGGTCGATCGGGGAGGCCGACGGTGAGCGTGGGATCGACGCCCCGAGTCGTGGTGGTCGACGATCACGATCTCTTTCGCGCGGGCGTACGCGCGAGTCTCGGTCCGCGGGTCGAGGTCGTGGCCGACAGCGCCGATGTCGAGAGCGCCGTGCGGGCGATCGAGGAGCTCGAGCCCGACGTTGTCCTGCTCGACGTCCACATGCAGGGGGGTGGTGGTGTGGAGGTAATCCGGCGTGTCGGCGAAAACCGCCCGGGCGTTCGCTTTCTCGCCCTCTCGGTCAGCGACGCGGCCGAAGATGTGATCGCGCTGATCCGCGCCGGTGCGCGCGGCTACGTGACCAAGACGATCTCCGGCCCCGAGCTGGCCGACGCCGTGTGCCGCGTGCACGAGGGTGACGCCGTTTTTTCTCCCCGCCTGGCCGGCTTCGTGCTCGACGCGTTCGCCGGCGAGATCCCCGCCGCGCAGGTGGATCCGGAGCTAGACCTGCTTACGCCGCGCGAGCGCGAGGTGCTCCAGCACATCGCGCGCGGGTACATGTACAAGGAGATCGCCGTCCAGCTCGGCATTTCGGCGAAGACAGTCGAGGCGCACGTTTCCGCCGTGCTGCGCAAGCTCCAGCTCTCCAGCCGCCACGAGCTGAGCCGCTGGGCGGTACACCGACGACTGATCGATGAGTAGTCCAGCTCCCGAGTGTTGCGTACGGTTCCCCTTACCCACCCTCGTCCGGAAGTCAGCGTCAGGTGGTGCTCGATGCGGGTGCGATGTGCGCGCTGCACGTTGCTGGGCTAACGGTGCACGGGTTTTGAGCCCTGTACGCCGCCCCGCGTAACCAGTCAGGATTTCCAGTCCACTGGTGCGGCCCTTGGCCGGCCGCTGGCCTTGACGCTCGCCCTTCGGGACTACCGACCGTCGCTCACTCAACGAGCCGTGTCGTCCAGTTGTGCTCCTGCAATCTCGTCTCCAGCTCCCGCCGCTGTCTGGCTAGAGCATCGCTCGAGCGCTGGATGTCGCCGACCCTCACCTGGCGCACCATCCGGATCTCCGAGCGGCTGTAGCGCGACAGACTGCTGTTGGTCGCAGCACGTATGACCGTCCGCAGGACGTCCTGTCGCAATGCAAGCACGTCCCGTTGCGCGAGGCCCTCCGTCACGGTCTCGCCGGTGGATAGCCTGGTGCTCGCGTTGGTTCGGTTGATGTGCGCGATCAGGCGTTGCAGCTCGTCGCAGAGCGAGTCCACCTCGCTCAGGAGCTCTTGGGCGCTCTCCGGCGGCTCGTCGCCCTCTTGGGTAAGGACGCTCGCGCCCAGGCGATTTTGCAGTTGGGCTATCCGCTTCTGCAGATCGGCCCGGCGATTGAGTGCCTCACCTACGCTCATAACCCCATAATACAGACAAGTGTCTGCGGCCGGGGCGTTGCATAAGATCTTGCGCGCAGTCAGGATGGCTCGGCGGGGCCAACGGTACGCAGGCCGACGAGGCGCGCGGCCGCGCTCTGACGCTCGTCGTAGCTGACGAAGGCGTCGAGCCCCTTGATCCTGGCGGCGGCCGTGACATGGATCGCGTCCAGCGAGCGCAGCAGCGGCTCGCCGAGCTTGCCCGCGGCCTCGAGCAGCCCGCGATCGAGCGGCAGCAGGGCCACCGCTTCCAACAGCTCGGTCGTGCGCTCGATCAGCGTGGGGAGGGGCAGCTCGGGGTCATTTGCCGCGGCGTAGCGGATCGCGCGGGGCGTCTCGGTGAGCGCCAGCTCGCACGAGATGAGGTCGGAGTCGGCGAGGAAGTTGCGCAGCGCGTCGCTCTGCGGCTCGTCGCGCACGAGCTTGACGAGCGCCGAGGCGTCGGTATAGAAGAGCGCCACTTCAGCGCTCGCCGCGGACCTCGTCCAGTGCGTGGCTGAGCGCATACGGGTCGCCGTCGAGCCGCAGCGGCTCCGGCAGCCCGCGGCGGGTCGGGCGCGAGACCCGTCCGTCGGCGATGAGGCGGTCGAGCGCCGCACCCGTGGTCGCCGGTGGTCCGAACTCCGCCACCGGCCGGTTGCGGTCGGTCACGATCAGCCGCTCCCCCTGCTCGACCCTACGCAGGTAGAGGCTCAGATTCTTCCGTAGCTCGGCTACTCCTACGGCATTGCTCATGTACATGAAGGTAGCACATAGGCCATATTGGACAGCCCATATGCCCTGCTCGAGCTACTCGAACTGCGGGGCGCTCCATCCCGGCATGATGTCCGGCAGCCCGTCGCTCACGCGATCGGGGAAGTCGGCGGGGCGCTTCTCCAAGAAGGCCGTGATGCCCTCGGCCGCGTCGGCGGACTGGCCGCGCTGGAACATGCCGCGCGAGTCGGCGCGGTGGGCAATCATCGGATGCTCGGCGCCGAGCATGCTCCACATCATCCGCCGCGCGAGCGTGACGGACACGGGGGCAGTGTTCTCGGCGATCTCACGGGCGAGCTCGCGTGCCGCGTCGAGCAGCTCTCCGGCGGGGTGCAGGCTGCGCAGGAGCCCGCCGTCGAGCCCCTCTTGGGCGGAGAAGACGCGACCGGTGGCGACCCACTCCATCGCCTGGCCGATGCCGACGATGCGCGGCAGGAACCAGCTGGAGCAGGCCTCGGGGACGATGCCGCGGCGCACGAACACGAAGCCCATGCGGGCGTCCTGCGCCGCGAGGCGGATGTCCATCGGCAGCGTCATCGTCGCGCCGATGCCGACGGCGGGACCGTTGATCGCGGCGATCACGGGCTTGGTCGACTCGAAGATGCGCAGCGTGACCTGGCCGCCGTTGTCGCGGGGCACGGCCTCTGCGTGCTCACGGGTGCGGTAGTCGAAGGTCTCGCCGCCGGCCGCGAGGTCGGCGCCGGCGCAGAACCCGCGTCCGGCGCCCGTGACGATCACGGCGCGCACCTCGTCGTCGGCGTCGGCGCGGTCGAACGCCTCGATCAGCTCGCTCGCCATCGTCGGCGTCCACGCGTTCAGGCGCTCGGGGCGGTTGAGCGTGATCGTGAGGATGCGCTCGGAGAGGTCGGTGAGGATCTGTTCGTAGGCCATGGAGCGGATCGTATGCGCTGAGAGGGGGAGAGTGTCGGCGCCGGCGGATCGGCATGGGCGATGTGGTCGTGTGCGCGGCGCGGGCTTTGGGTGGGTGACCCATAGCCGGTCGCTGCGTCGGGTTGCTGTCGGCGCCGGTCACCGCACCGGTGGGCGTATCGGGAGCCTGAAACGGCCGGCCGGCGGCGATTTGGGGGCCTGCTCTCGTTACCTTCGATAGTTCACTCTTGACAAGGGTTACGGTTGACGCTATGTTCTCTTATGTTCATGGCCTCCCCCTTGTGGGATGCCAGTCGATAGATCGGGTTTGGGTCCGTTCTCTGGATCGGATTTCAAGCGCTTTTGCAGGTGGACTCTTGGGAGAGGGGCCAGATCGCAAGATGAGGGGTTGTTTTCGCGTGTTTTCTTTGGGGACAGATGTGATGAGGGTCGGCGTGCGCCGAGGCATGCCCGTAGGTAGATGCGTCAGCAGCGCTGACACATCTCTCTCTCTCTCTCTCTCTCTCTTGTCCCGGTAGCACCCCTGATCTAGCCGGCGGGTCTCGCTGGTTTTCGGGCCCTCTCGTGGGGAGGGCCTTCTGATGGCCGCCGGGCGTGGTGCGGCGGTTGGGCGTGTGGCCTCTGTGAAGACGGGCGCGCGCCCTGTGAAGACAGGTGCGCGGCGTAAGGCGTTGAAGGCGCGCCCAGGCAGCGTCAGCGCGACTCCGCGGGTGCAGGTGGCGGAGATGCAGCGCGCGCGGTTGTTGGCGGCGGCGGTGGCGACGTTCGCGGAGTTGGGTTACTCGCGCGCGTCGGTAGCTCACATCACCGCTCGTGCGCGGGTGTCGCGGCGGACGTTCTATGACCTGTTCGAGAATCGCGAGGACTGTCTGCTCGCGGTCCTGCGGGACGCTGTGGAGCAGGTCGAGGGGGAGATCGCGGCGGCGAACCTGACCGGGTCGGCGTGGCCTGAGCGTGTGCGCGGGGGGCTGCTCGTGATCCTCTCGTTCTTCGAACGTGAACCGACGCTCGCGCGGGTGTGTGTGGTGCAGGCGCTGCAGGGTGGGCCACGGGTGCTCGCGTGGCGGGAGGAGATGCTCGCGCGCCTGGCGGGGATCCTGGATCAGGGTCGGGCCGGTTCGCGTTCGCGGGGGTGTACGGACTTGACGGCGGAGGGTTTGGTCGGTGCGGCGTTCGCGATCGTCTACGCACGCTTGTCGGTGGACAGGCGCCCCGAGCCGTTGACTGGCCTGGTGAATGAGTTGATGAGCTTGATCGTGCTGCCCTACAAGGGTCCGGCGGCCGCGCGTCAGGAGCAGGGCCGTGCTCTGCCGCCGCTGTCGAAGGCGCAGCGCGCAACGCCAGAGGGCGCCGAAAGCACTGCCGTCGAGCAGGACCCGTTGCGGGGCGTGCCGATGCGTTTGACGTACAGAACCGCGCGCGTGTTGGAAGTCGTAGCCGAGCACCCCGGTGCCAGTAACAGGCTCGTCGCCGAGTACGCGGAGATAGCGGATCAGGGGCAGGTCTCGAAGCTCATGGCGCGCCTCGAACGCCTGGAGTTGATGTCCAACAGCGGTGAGGGGCACGCCAGGGGTGAGCGCAACGCCTGGCGGCTTACGGCGCTGGGTGAGAGCGTCGCCTCGCGCCTGGGTGTCAGCACGGATACGCACGGGGCGGTGGCATGAGCCTCGCCAGGGTCTTCATTAGGTCTTGTAGTTCCCGGCCGGTTTGTTGTGGTCGGGTTGTTCAATCCGCGTGTACTGCGCTGGGCGCCGGCACGCTCGACTCCCAGGAGGAGAGATAACCGATGTTCTCAGCACTACGTAACAGACTGCATGTAAGTCCCACGACCGTGATCGCGACACTCGCGCTCGTGTTCGCGATGACCGGTGGCGCGTATGCCGCCAAGAAGTACCTGATCACCTCGACCAAGCAGATCAGCCCCAGCGTGCTCAAACAGTTGCAGGGCAAGGCGGGGGCGAATGGCGCGTCTGGCGCTCCGGGGGGCGCCGGTCCGCAGGGTCCCGCTGGAGCGCAGGGTCCAGCCGGTCCTAAGGGCGACGCCGGGAACGCCGGTTCCAACGGCGCCCCTGGCACTGATGGCAAGTCCGTCACCGGGGAACCGATCGCCGCGGGTGGCGCCTGTGGCGAAGGCATCACGGGAGTGAAGTACACCCTGAATGCCGCCTCGACCAATGTCTGCAACGGCAAGAACGGCACCACCGGTTTCACTGCGACGTTGCCGTCTGGGGCGACCGAGACGGGGACTTGGTGGGTCGCCGGTAACGGGGAAGTACACCAGGACTTTCCGATCAGCTTCCCGATACCGCTCTCACAGGCCGACGCGACAGCGATCACCGTTCACTACGAGCGGGAAGGGATCGACGAAGATCCCGCCTGTCTCGGTACTACGGCTGTACCGGCGGCGGAAGAAGGCACAATTTGCTTCTATGCCTCGGAAGCAGCCGATGAAGGCGGCGGCAAGCCGGCCGTGTTCAGGCCTGATTTCTCCAACCCTGAAAGCGAACCAGGCGTTGGGACGACCGGTGCATTGCTCCAAACCGAAGAACTCTCGGCCGGGAAGCACATCGGAGGCAGCTTCGCCGTGACTGCTCCGAGCGCTCACTAGCAAACGACCATGCGACGATCGCGATTCCTCAGCGCAATGAACCCGGTATCCACCGCCCGACGGACTCGATCTGCCATGCAGGCCGATCGAGTCCCGGCAGGCCTTCTGGCGATCATGGTTCTCACTTCGCTGTCGGCCCTGGCATTTGTTCCGGGCGCCTCCGCCGCCATCCCATTCTGCCAGCCCGGGGCAGGCACGGGGCAATGCAACAGCCCGCAGGGAGTGGCGACAGACTGGGAAACCGGTCATGTCTACGTCGCCGATCGTGGCAATAATCGCGTCAACGTCTTTGAATTCGACGGTGCCTTTCTCTCGTCGTTCGCGGCGGCCAACCCGACCTGGATCGACGTCGACAACGACGAAGCCAGTACCTCCCGCCATGATGTCTACGTCTCATCGAGCAACTTCGAAGTGCAGAAGTTCAAGCCGTCCGGTGAACTCATCGGCTCGTTCGGCAAAGAGGGTGAAGGGCCTTGCGAGTTGACGAGCAGCGATGATCCAATCGCGGTGGGTCCGGGCGGGGATGTGTATGTCGCCGACAGTTATCCCAAGGAAGGCAGCGGATCTAAAGAAGTCTTTGTCAGTCGCGTAAACATTTTCGACCCTTCGGGGGCTTGTGTCGAAGAAGTCGTGCTCTTCGAAGGCATCCAAGAGACGATCCGAAACATCGTGGTCAACTCGGCGGGCGATATGTACGTCACGGTAAACGGTGGGGGTGGAGTAATTCGCAGATACGGCCCGAGCGGAGTGCTGCTGACGGAAATGGGAGGTGTCGAAACCGAAGGACTGGCTATCGACGCCGCGGGAAATCTCTTTGGCAAGCAGAGAGGAGTGACGAAATCAAGCCGGGCTTTCTTCGTCGCCGAGTACGCTCCTGACACTACCCTGATCAAGCGGTTCGCCTACACTGCTGGCCCAGGCCGGGTGGTTCCGGGGCTGGCGGCCTACGAAGGAGGCGGAGCCGAGGGCGTCTTCGCGACCGAAGAATCTGCGGGCGTCAACTTCTTGGGTGTTCCCAAAGGCCCCGTGATCGTGCCCGAAGCTTGCCACGTAGAGTCGGGTAGCCTCGGCAGTGTCAGGGCGACGCTTCAGGCCGAAGTGAACCCCGAGGGCAAGGAAACGAAATTCCACTTCGAATACTCCGACGGCACGGAAACCAAAGAGGGCCCGTCGATGATCCTCACCGGCTCGGCGGATTTCGAATTGCACGAAGCCGCGCAGGCTATTATCGGCCTGAAACCAGAAACCGTTTATCACTGTAAGGTGATCGCCGAAAACGCTGAAGGTGTGGCGTCGGTGGGCCAAGAAGGCAGTTTCGAAACCAAGGAAAGCTTCGAATTCGGTCCGGCTACTGTCACGGAGGTCGGTGAAGAAGAAGCGACCTTGAATGCTGAAGGCAACCCGCTCGGGCGACAGGCCACCGCTCAGATCGAATACATCGAAGACTCCAAGTTCCAGACAGGCCGCTTCACCGAAGCGACAGTCGCGTCCGGGCCGGAGCTCGACTTCGGATCGAGCGAAGCGATGCAGCTGCGCAGTCTTACGTTGAAAGGACTGGTCCCGGACACCACGTATCACTGGCGGTTGCGCATCAAGAATGGCGTTCCGCCGGCGGGGCTCGTCTGCCCCAGGAATGGTGCGGAACCATGCTCTGCAAACGAACATGTCTTCCGCACTTACGGGCTCTCTGAAAGGCCCGATGACCGCGGCTGGGAGTTGGTTTCACCGGGAGAAAAGAACAGCGCCGAAGTGGGCACTCCAACGCTCGCCAGCGGCACCTTCGATGAGAACGGAAACGTGAGGATCCTGGCCAGCTCAGGCTCCGGCGAAGTCGCCACCTACACCTCCTTCACCTCCTTTGGGAAGGACGCCGAAGGTGCGCCATCCTCGAGCCAGTACCTCTCCAAGCGCACCGCGGACGGTTGGGTCACTGAAGGCCTCTCCCCGTTCGGCTACCAGGAACCGATCCTGGCGATCCCGTTCAAGGGCTTCTCGCCTGAACTGAGCTTTGCCGCCTTCAAGGTCAGCGACGGCGTGCTCGCGCCCGGCTGTCCGAAAGGGGTGGAAAACCTCTATCTGCTCAATAGCGCCAGCGGTGCTCGCACCTGCCTGACACCGGAAGTGCCAAAGCAAGCGGGCTCCCGATGCCTCGTCTATGCCGGTTCGAGCGAAGACGGCAGCCGTGTGTTCTTTGCTTCCGGGCATGCCTACGCCGGGGTACCGGAAAGCAAAGGCCTGAGCCTCTATGAATGGTCGGCTGCGGAAGGCCTGAAGGCGATCGGGATCTTGCCAGGACAAAGCGAACCGGCGGCGCCGACCGAAGGGACCGTCTTCGGTCCGAGCCTTGGAGCGTTCGGTGCCACCAACTGTCAGTGGGGGCAGACGGTGATGCGCCACGTGGTCTCCGCCGATGGCTCCAGGGCCTTCTGGACCTATCTGCCGACTATGACTGTGACGGCGGGAGCGCCGGGCGTGCATACCGTCACGGCGCAGGGAAGGACGGTGGGCAACTTCCATCTTACCTTCGGATCGAGTAGTACCCCCCCGAGTACCCCCCCGCTCTCCATAAGCGCGACCGCCGGGGTAGTCCAGAAAGCGCTCGAAGGGCTCCCCTCGATCGGTGCGGGCAACGTCGAAGTGCTCGGCTCAAACCCCTACACGGTCACGTTCAAGGGATCGTTGAGCGGCACCACCTCGCCGATGGTGGGTGAAGCCTCCAGTGAACTCTTTGCCCACGTCCATGGCGCCGAAACGGTCCAGCTCGACGAGCTGCCGAGCAAAGAAGCTGAAAAAGAAAAGCCCGGTGCCGGTCCGGCCGGGAACGGTGTGTTCGCGGCCGCGAGCAAGGACGGCTCGGTTGTCTACTTCACCGACACCGGCAAGCTGATCTCGGGCTCCAAGGCCGAAGCAGGAACGCCCGCCGATCGAAAGCCCGACCTCTACCGTTATGAATTCGGCAAAACAGAACCACTCTCGGACCTGACCAAGAGCACGACGCCGGCCGATGTGCAAGGTGTGATCGGTGCCTCCGACGACGGTTCCTACGTCTACTTCGTCGCCAAGGGCGTGCTCAGCACCGGCGAAAACGCCGGAGAGAAAGCCAGAGAAGGGGCGGACAATCTCTACCTCTTCCACGGCAAAGAAACGCGTTTCATCGCGCAGCTCTCCCCCGAAGACAAGAATGACTGGTCTCCCGATCCTGAGAATCTTACCGCTCGGGTCACTTCCGACGGCAAGCATTTGGCGTTCCTCTCGGTCGAATCCAAGGCCCTCGTCGGATACGACGACACCGTCGCCAAAGGCCAGCACTGCGAATTCCCGCATGAAGAAATCCTGCAAGGAGGAAATGCATTCCGCGGCAGTCCGCTCTGCACGCAGGGCTTCGTGTATGACGCCGAAGCGAAAACGCTCAGCTGTGCCTCTTGTAACCCTTCTGGCGCCAGACCGTTGGGGCCGACCCTCCTGCCTGGCTGGAGCAACGTCTATGAAGGTCCGCGCTATCTCTCCGATGACGGCTCGCGTTTCTTCTTCGAGTCCTTCGACGCAATCCTCCGGACCGATGAAAACGGGAGACGGGACGTGTATGAGTTCGAGCGCCCGGGGACAGGCAGCTGCACCACGAAAAGCAGCGCCTTCGATCCCGCCTCCGGCGGTTGTCACTTCCTCGTCTCCAGCGGCAAGAGCAGCGACGAAAACTATCTGATCGATGCTTCCTCGAATGGGCGTGACGTTTTCTTCTCTACTCGTCAGGAGTTGGTCGGCTGGGACACGAACTCCAACTACGACATCTATGATTACCGCGAAGGGGGCGGCTTTGCGGAACCGAGCCAGGCTACGGTCTGTCAGGGCGAAGGTTGCCTGCCGGACACTCCCCCCGCGCCGTCCTTGACGAGTCCTGCCACCTCGATCTTCACCGGTCCAGCAAACGCGATCTTCGCCAGCCCGGTGATCCCCAAGCCGACCAGTTGCCCCAAGGGCAAGCACCGCGAGCTGAAGAAGGGCAAGGAGATCTGCGCAAAGAACCCCATCCACATGAAGCCAAAGAAGAAGCCCAAATCCAAGAAGAAACCCAGCTCGAAGAAGAAGGGAGCTAAGCGATGAGGTCGCACAGGCTGATTGTCCCCCTGCTTGCCTTGTCGCTCTGCTTGGCGGTGGCCGACGCCGATGCTGCTACTCCCGTACCGGCCTGGGACATTCAGTCGATCGCGGCCCCGACCAACTTCCTGCCAGGTGAAGCAAGCGGTGAAGACAGCTACCAGGTCTTCATCAATAACAGCGGTGGCGCTCCCACCAACAACAGCACGATCACGATCACCGACACCCTGCCGAAAGGGATAGCAGTAAAGAGCCTCGAACTCCGCTCGCCTCGTGGAGGCAACCCCAACATCAGCGAAGGGTGCGCCAAACCGGTGACGGTGAGTGAAGTGAGCACGATCAGCTGTGAGGTCACCAACGCGTTGCAACCGGAAAGCGAACCGGCGCGACTCAACCCGGGGAACGCGCTGTTCTTGGAAGTCAAGGTAGTGGTACCTCCGAGCGCCAGTGGCAAGCTGCTCAACCGGGTGGAAGTATCAGGTGGGGGAGCGGCACTGGTCTCCACCGAAGCCGAAAACGAAGCCAGCCCTGAAGACGCGAAGGCCGGTTTTGAGGAATTCAAGTCCGAACTTACCGGTGCTGACGGCAAACCGGTCACTGGAGCTGACTCCCATCCCTATCAATATACGACGACGTTCGCGGTAAACACGGTCACGACTGCGCCCGGGAAGGGACTGCCGCTGGTTGCGGCCGGGGGGAATCTGAGAGAGGTCGAAGTGGCGTTGCCGCCGGGACTGGCCGGCAACCCGACCGCGACCGAACGCTGCACGGCCCAGCAGTTCGCCGCCATCTCGACCGCGACAGGAACCCTCTCGGTGAGCGAATGCCCAGACGGTTCGGCGGTAGGACTGGCGATACCACAGCAGCTGGAAGGAGCGACGGGAACCAGGCCGATCCCGCTCTACAACCTCGTCCCTCCGAGAGGCATGCCCGCCCAGTTCGGCTTCGAGATCCTTGGGGCCCCCATCTACGTCGACACCCGGGTGCGCTCGGACGGTGACTACGGGATCACTGCCTACCTGGAAAACGTCACCGAGGCAAGCCGGGCGACGGCGACGCGGATCACCCTCTGGGGGACACCGTGGGAAGCAAACCATGACTCGATGCGGGGGTTCTGCGCGGCGGTGGAGGCAGGCTCATGCCCGGTAGATGGCACACCACGCTCCATCTTTCGTCTGCCGAGCTCGTGCGTCAACCCGCTCACCGCGACGATGAGCACCGAAACCTGGGCGCAGCCGCCGGCAAGGGCGTTCGCGAGCTTCAGCGAACCTGCTCCCGTCGCTTGCAGTGCGCCTCCTTTCACGCCAACGATCGAAGCCAAGCCGACGACTGGTGTGGCTGATTCGCCGAGTGGGCTGCACTTCAAGCTGCATCTGCCGGTAGCGGCGCATGAAACGGGGCCGCATCCCGAAGAAGAACTGGGGGAGGCCGACCTGAGGGACGCGAGTGTCGTGTTGCCGGAGGGTTTGGCGGTGAACCCGGCCTCTGCCACTGGTCGAGCAGCTTGCACCACGGGTGAGATGGGTTTGCTGCCTGTCGGGGCGGGGGGCCAGATCCATTTCGACAAGGCTCCCGCGGCGTGTCCCGATGCTTCCAAGATCGGTGTGGTCAGCGCCAACGTCCCCGCGTTGGATCATCCGATCAAGGGCTCTGTCTTCCTAGCGAGTCAGGAAGAGAACCCGTTCGACTCGCTGCTTGCGATCTATATCGTTCTTGAAGATCCCGAGAGTGGGATCGTCGTCAAGCTCGCCGGGAAGGTCACTCCTGATGCCGTTACGGCCAGGTTGACGACGACGGTGCTCGATGCGCCCCAGGTCCCGGTCGAAGACTTCGAATTTGATTTCTTCGATGGTGCTCGTGCGTCGTTGCGCACTCCGGCGACGTGTGGGACGTTCTCTACCACGACCTCGCTGGTGCCGTGGACCAGTCCGGAAGGATCGACGGTGACACCGTCTGGGTCTTTCCAGGTCACTGGCGCGCCGGGTGGTGGTGCGTGCCCGAGCACGCCTGCGGGCGAGCCTAACGCTCCGGGTTTCGAAGCGGGCACGACCACCCCTGTCGCGGGCGCGTACAGCCCACTCGTGGTGCATCTCACTCGCGAAGACGGTGCCCAGAACTTCTCCGGGTTGAACGTGACATTGCCGCCTGGTGCGACAGGGAAACTGGCAGGGATACCCGAGTGCTCTGAGGCGCAGATCGCTGCTGCGCAGGGTCGTAGTCATCCTCGAGAAGGAGCGGCGGAGCAAGCCAGGCCGTCCTGCCCTGCCTCCTCGATGATCGGGACAGCGACCGTTGGTGCGGGCGCGGGCCCCAGCCCGCTCTACGTCACCGGCAAGGCGTATTTGGCGGGTCCGTATAAGGGTGCTCCGTTCAGCCTCGCGATCATCACCCCCGCTGTCGCGGGCCCGTTCGATCTAGGCACTGTCGTTGTCCGTGCAGGCCTCTATGTCAACCCGAGTACGGCGCAGGTCACGACGAAGTCAGATCCCATCCCCAGCATCCTGCAGGGCATACCCCTCGACGTCCGCTCCATCACGGTCAACGTGGATCGTCCAGGGTTCATCCTGAACCCCACCAGCTGCAACCCATTGACCGTCACCGGGCAAGAGACCTCCACACTCACCCAAACAGCACCGTTGTCCGGTCGTTTCCAAGTCGGGTCCTGTCAGAACCTGAAGTTCACACCCAAGCTCACGGTCTCCACAACGGGGAAGACCAGCAAAGCCAGCGGTGCGAGCCTGACCGTGAAGGTCGCCTACCCCTCAGGATCATTGGGAACACAGGCCAACATCGGGCGCGTCGATCTGCAACTGCCAAAGCAACTACCGGCACGCCTGTCGACGTTGCAGAAAGCGTGTACCGAAGCGCAGTTCAACACCAACCCAGCCGGGTGCCCCACAGCATCCATGATCGGCACCGCCAAGGCGATCACGCCGGTGTTGAGCAGTCCTCTCACGGGTCCCGCGATACTCGTCTCCCATGGTGGTGCGGCGTTCCCCGACGTCGAGTTCCTACTCCAGGGCGAAGGCGTACTGGTGATCCTGGACGGCAAGACACAGATCAAGAAGGGCATCACCTACAGCCACTTCGAAACAGTCCCAGACCAACCAATCACCACCTTCGAAACAACATTCCCACAAGGCCCCTACTCCGTCCTGGCGACAGACCTACCCGCGAGCGCGAAGAACAGCCTCTGCGGACAAGCACTCAACCTACCCACTACCCTCACCGCCCAAAACGGCGCCCTCATCACCCAGAACACCAAAGCAACCATCACCGGATGCGCGAAGACTAAGACCCTCACCCGCGCACAGAAACTCACCCTCGCCCTGAAGGCCTGCCACAAGAAACCCAAAGGCTCAAAGCGCAAAGCCTGCGAACACCAAGCCCACAAGAAATACGGGCCACTCAAGAAGACCAAGCAGGCCAAGAAGAAGTAGAGGGAGGACGATGAGCCCGGGCGCCACCCGGACTTATCCGTTCAGCAGGATCAATGTTGAAAGCGCTCCATTTGGAGCACGCGATCGACCGCGGACACTGCGCGTTCGACTCGCCCCCACGCGCGGGCTCGACACCCCCTCAGCCCGAGCGCGTATTCAGTCCCGCTGCAGTGACAACCGCTCGCCGAGTGTCGCCAAGACCAGCGCCGCTGCAGCATCCACGTCGAGCTCTGGCGTCAACTCGACCTCGGGGGAGCGAGGGCGCTCGTAGGGGTCGTCCACACCCGTCATCCCATGCAGCTCACCGCTGCGCGCACGCGCGTACAGCCCCTTTGGGTCCCGCCGCGCGCACTCTTCTTTGGGCGTGTTCACGTACACCTCGATGAACACCAGACCCTCGCGTGCGTGCTGCGCGCGCACCTTCTCGCGGCACTCCGCATACGGTGAGACCAGCGCCACGAGCGCGACCGTGCCCGAGTCCGCGAACAGCTTCGCGATCTCCCCGACTCGCCCCACGTTCGTCTCGCGGTCATCCTTGCTGAAGCCCAGATCGCTGCACAGACCGTGACGGAGATTGTCCCCGTCGAGCATGTACGCGTTGCGGCCCGCGTCGATCAGCCGCGCCTCGACCGCCGTCGCCACCGTCGTCTTCCCCGCCCCGGGCAGGCCCGTGAACCACACCGTCGCGCCCTGCTGGCCCAGCGCCTGCCAGCGCCGTTCTCGATCGACGCTCGCCTCCTGCCAGGTCACATTCGCGCTCATAGCTCTTCTCTGTCCTCTCCTACGCGCCCGCGCTAGGTCAGCGCCGGCAGGCCCACCATCTCGCGGAACGCCGCCTTGTCGTTCAACCGCGGGAACTCCGTCTCGGGCTCGGGGACCCCCAACATGTCAGCGAGCGGCTTCCAACCTTCCTTCACTTCGTGCACCACCAGCCTATCCGCCGGCACCCTGCTCCTGACCGCCTCGTTGTGTTCGTTGAAGCGCTCGATCGCATACGCCTTGTCCTCGAACTTCCCGTGGAACGTCCCGTCCCACATCAGCTTCGAGATCATCGCAAAAGCCTCCGGCGAGGGCGGCGTCTCTTGGCCGCCTTTCAATTCGCCTTTCTTCCCCGCCAGCATCACCGCATAAATCGAGTTCCTCGCGCTCTCATACCACGACTCCGGGTCGCGCAAGCTCAGCAACACCTTCGCTTCCGGAAACACCTCCATCAGCGGCTCCCAGAACGTGCAGCCTGGCCAGTCCACCGTGGACTCGAACCCCTCGAAGACCGCCCTCCAGTCGACCTCTTCGCCGTTCGCCGCCGCCTGCCACAGCGGCAGCCTGCTCGTGTCCCCCCACAGCACCTCCACCATGTGGTAACAGGGCCCCACGCCCAGCTCCTCCAGCGCAGCCTTGAGCGTCAACGTCCCAGTCCGGCCGAACCCGGCGCCGATCACCTGCATATTGCCTCCTCTGCTTGCCGGGTCGCTCTCAGACCCACATTGTGGTGCACCAATATAAGAACCACGTCAGATGTGCTCCGTTGCGGTGGCGGGTCTCAACCATCCGCGAACGGCGCGATCTCCACGCCATGTGCTGGCCGATCTCCCGATCGGTCGGCGCGCATGCCCAGCTCGTACGCGCCCCCGTGCGCGCTCGTCAGCCTGCTTGCTCCCCGTCCGCTCGGCAGTGTCACGTCGAGGTCCACCCGCGCCACCGAACAGTTCGCGACCTCGTGCTCGCCCCCATCGGGATCGGCGTATCGCCAGCCCGCGCTGCTCGCGCTCGGAACCTCGACTCGGGCGTCGATGCGCAGGCCCTTTGGTCCAGGCATGCTTAGCCTGCACCCTTCCGTGTTCTCCTGTACCTGTAGCCCACGCGCGCCCAAACCACCGATCCGGTAGCGCTCGCCGGCGATCCCCACCGCACCGTTCGCCACCCACGGCGTCAGTCTCCCCGCGACCTTAATCCGGCCCAGTGCAACGTCCAGCCACGCGCGCTCGTCCTCCTCGAACCCCACCCCGTGCAGCCAGATCCAGCGCTCGGCGTGCTCCGCGCCCCAGTTGTGACCCACCATCCCCCTCCATCCGTCCAGCTCTAGCCTGCGCCCGTCCGGCAGCGCGAACGTCCCGCTGAACCGCGCGCTCGGTGACGGGCTCGTCAGCTTCGTCCGCGGCAGCGGCGCCCTGTACATCCACCCGCTCGGCAGGTGCCGCAACTCCGGCTCCTGCGCCCGGATCTTCAGCGACCATTTGGCCCCGCCGCACTCGCCCTCGGCGTACCCATCGCCCAGCCGCGACCCCTCGATCACGATCCACTCGCCCCTGGGCGTGCTTCTCAGGTCCTCGCTTGTGAGCTTATGCATCCACGGACGCCCCCTGCTCGCGTCGAACACCGTGCACCACACAGACCCCCTCGGCTTCGCTCCCGGACGCTTATGCACGGTGTAGCGCACCCACACCCCCACCGACTCCTCCGGCGCGACCGCCCGCAGGTAGAACGACTCGTACATCCCCGCCTTCTGTGGCGTACCGGGAAACACCGCTTTGGCTTGCATCCTCGGGCGATCCTATCCGTGCGCGCTCATGCGAGGATGCCGCCATGAACCGCGACCCCCTCGTCACCCTCCCTCCGGCACTGACCGCCCCGGTTGGGCTCGTCGCGGGCGATGGCGCGCGTTACGTCCTCGGCATCGACGGCGGCGCCACAAAGACCCTCGCCGCCGTGCTCGACCTCCAAGATCGCGCCCTGCACCTCGGCCACGCGGGTCCTTCCAACGAAGACGCAGTCGGAACCCGCCTCGCCGTCAAGGCTATCCTCGACGCCACCGACCAGGCCCTCGCCGGCGCCTCTATCGCCCACGCCCAGCTTGCGGCCGCAGTCGTCGCCGTCGCCGGCACCGACACCGCATCGATCGACCGCCACCTCCACGACACGCGCGCCGACCACTGGATCGTCGTCAACGACGTCGTCGGCGCCTGGGCCACCGCCACCGGCGCGCAGCCGGGGGTCGGCGCGATCTCCGGCACGGGATCCAACGTGTTCGGCGTCGGGCCGGACGGTCGCACCTGGCGCGCAGGAGGCTGGGGGCACGTGCTCGGCGACGAGGGCTCCGGCTACTGGCTCGGCGCACAGTCGGTCGTCGCCGCCTTGCACGACCGCGACGGCTCCGGTCCGCCCACCGCGCTCAGCGACGCCTCGTTGCAGTTCTTCCGCTCCCCCTCCGTCGAGGCACTCGCCGCGAGCGTCTACACCACCCCACTGACCAAGGGCGAAGTAGCGGCATTTGCCGTCGAAACCTCGCGCCTGGCGCACGAGGGCGATGTCGTCGCGAATGAACTCTTCGCCCGCGCCGCCGGCCTGCTCGGCGAACAGATCCGCGCCGTCATCGCCAACACCGGACTCACCGGCGACTTCCCCGTTGGACTGATCGGCAGCGCCTATCGCGCCGGCGAGGTATTCGTCACACCGCTCACCGACGCCATTCACGCGGTCGCGCCCGAGGCCCGGGTCTTCCCGGTCGAGATGGCACCCGTCGGTGGGAGCCTGCTGCTGGGGATGCGGGCTTGTGGAGTGGAGGGGGCGCTAGATGGGGGGGAGCTTGGGACACTCATCGAGGGCGCACTCGCACGTACGTAGGCTTTTTTTCGGTCGCGTCGAATCGAAACGAAGCCTCGACTGTTGTGCGTTCTGGAGCACCCATGAGATCCTTCTTTGACATTTGTCATCAGCGTTTGCGCCACGGGCTTGTCCTGGGTGTGCTGATCTTCGCGGGCGCTGCTGCGCCTGGCGTGGCCTCCGCGGCCTCTCCCTACCCGGCGGGCGCCACCCGGCCGGCTCGGATCGCCAAGCCCTCGGAATTCGCCCGTTCGGCCACTTCAAAGAAGAAGCACGCTAAGCCCAAGCCCAAACCCGTCCTGCATGGCGATCCGGCGCGCGCGCTGATCGCGTTCGAAGCGATGCAGCACAACTTCTACATCCCCGGCTCGGGGCTCTACGAGGGCGAACCGTTCTCGTTTCTGTGGCCGTTCTCCCAAGCGCTGGCCGCGACCGTGACGATGCGCCACGTGGGCGGCATCTCCCGCATCCCCGGGTTGCCTGGCACGCTCTCACGCGAACTGTCGGCGCGTCTGATCGGGCTGCGCTCCTATCTGGACATCGACAACTCGGGTGCTCCCGAAGGGACATTCACAAGCTCGCTCGCGGCCTTCGACGGGACCGTCGCGCCGCCTACCGGGCCGGGCGGAACGAAGTACTACGACGACAACGAGTGGGTCGGGATCGAGCTCGTACGCATGTATGCGCTGACGCACTCCACCGCCGCCCTCGGCAGCGCCGAGGCGATCATGGCGTTCGTGATGGCCGGTTGGGACACCGATCCCGAACACGTCTGCCCCGGTGGCATCCCCTTCTCAAACGCCGCGGATAACAACGAACGCAACACCGTCACCGACGGTCCCGGCGCCGAGCTCGCCGTCCGGCTCTACCAGTTGACCGGCAACGTCGCCTACCTGCAGTTCGCCGAACAGGCCTACAACTGGACGCGTACCTGCCTGCTGCAGTCAAACGGCCTGTACGCCGACCACATCGGCGCGCACGGTGCGATTGCGCGCGTGTACTGGAGCTACAACCAGGGCTCGATGATCGGCGCCGGCGCGCTCCTCTACCAGGCCACCGACAACTCCGCCTACCTCTACCAGGCGCGTCAGACCGCCAAGTTTGCGCTCGCCTACTACACCCCCGAACGACTCGGCTCAGAACTCCCCTTCTTCGTCTCCGTCTACTTCCGCAACATGCTCTACCTCGACTCGGTCACCCACGACCCGCCCGGACCGAAGCTCGCCCAGCCCTACGTCGACTACGCCTGGCAGCACCTGCGCCTCGCCAACAACATGTTCGTGTTCGGCTCGCCGCCGTCATCGCAACTGCTAGTCCAGGCCGCGATCGTGCAGATCTACGGGCTGCTCTCCTCCTCGCCCAGCACCTATTTCTAAGCGCGCGCTCGTTTAATCGAGCGGCCCGCGGGGCATGATCGGCTCCGGGGCCACGTCTGCGATCGTCGTCTCGGTAAACGCGGTCACGACGGCCGGGTCCAAGCGGCCACGCATGCCCGCGCGCGTATGTCGCGCGACATACTGTTCGCGCGTCTGATCCTTACGCTTGTACAGGCGCTGGTCGGCGAGGCGCAGGACGTCCGATGGGTCGCCCGCCTCGGTAGGGATGCTGACCTCGCCGTGCGCGGCGCCGATCGCGAACCCCGGACCGTCCTCGCACAGCGCCGCGACGCACGCCTGCGAGATCTCCCGCTCGGCGGCGGCCGAGCTCTTGAACAGCACACAGAACTCATCGCCGCCCATGCGATATGCCGTCCCGTACGCGGTGACGCTCTCGCTGAGCTTGTCGCTGAGACGCGCCAGCAGCTCATCGCCGGCCGGGTGACCGTAAGTGTCGTTGTAGCGCTTGAACCCGTTCAGGTCGAACATCGCCAGTCGCCACGGCTCCTCCGGCCTAGCGAGGCGGCACGCCAACTGCAGGTCTTCCATCAGCAGGCGACGGTTACCCAGCCCCGTCAGCGGGTCGGTCAGCGCCAGCGTGCGCGAGCCGATCAGCATCGTCAGGTTCTCGCGCACCGTCAGCATCAGCCGCGCACACACTGCCAGCACGGTCGCGATCGCGAGGATCAGCGCCGGCAGCGTCAGCTGATGATGGAGGTTGCCATACACGAACACACCGAGCGCAGCCAGCAGCGACAGCGCCGGCACCATCACCAGCCGCCAGTCCTCGATCCGTTTGCGCAACATGCGTGGCCACGGTGTCCACGCAGCGACGGCCAGCAATACCGCGGCCGCGGGCCACAGACCTTCAAGCCAAGTGTTTTCCGTATAGGTGCCTGTCGCGGACTGATAGACGTAGGTCGAGTCGGCGATCGCGCTCAAGAGCATGCTCGCGGCGATCAGCAACCACACCCGCCCCGGGCGCCAGCCGGTCATGCCGAGCGCACCGATCGTGAACACCAACAGCAGGATGTCCCCGATCGGATAGGCCAGCAAGACTACGACCGAGGCGACGTCGCCCGTAGCGCTGTCCACGATCGGGGGCAGCACGACCGCGGCCGCGAGCGTGGCGGCGGCCAGGCCCGCGATCAAGCCGTCCAGCCACATGCTGATCCGCAGCTCGTGCAGGTGCGCGCCGACGAGCAGCGTCAGCGCGACATACATACACGGGTACATCGCCAGATACAGCACGTCCGCGGGCGAGATGCCGCCACTGATGGCTTCCCCCGAGCCTTCCAGGAACAGCGTGAAATACATTTCCCCCAGGCTCCAGCACAACAACCCCGCGCCCATCGCCAGCCACGCCCCCCGCTGAGCCTTAACGGTGATCCCACGGACGATCACGGCGAACGCCGCGCCGAACATCAGCGCGTTGTAGACGTAGTCGTCGAACAGCTCATTCGTATGCGGTCCGCCGAGGCCGACGGTCAGGTGCAGGACGAGTATGCCCACCCCTCCGAGCAGGGAGGCCAGGAACAGCATCGCTGGTGTCGTCCGGGCATGCATCGCTTGGCGGACTGGCGGGTCCGCCGGTTACATCGGCCGATTGCGGGATTTCCTTCAGTCCGCGCCGGCGATTTACGCACGCATCTTGCGGACAAATCGACGCGGCCCCAGCGCATACAGGCGCTCACCATCACGCAACGCCCGCTTGTGCAGCCGCTTGCGCCGGCGCGAGATCGCACGCAGCAGCCGCTTACGGGTCCGCTTTCGGCCTCGCTTCAGCGGCTTGTGTACCCGCACCCGCTCGGCCAACAGCATCAGGTCGTGCTCCTCGCCAAGCACTTCGCCCAATCTGTCGGCGCGGCGCGCGACCTTGGCGATACGTCCGCTTCGCCTGGCCCTGCGCTTGCTCTGCCGGGAGCGGCGCTTGTCCACGCGCTTGTTCCCATATTTGGCTCGGGACTCACCCGACGGCGTGGAGTCGGCGCTCGTAGGCTCGCGCACGTCGAGGACTTCGGCCGCGTAGCGCAGATCCTTGACGTGTTTGCGCCACTTGTGCAGCACGCGGGGACCGGCGCGGCGCCTGTCGGCACGGCGCCGGCCGGTGCGTCCAGCGCGATAGATGTGCTCCAAGCCCGGTCCCCCGAGTCTGGCTGCCGAGTGATACCCGGGCAGCTTCCACTTCCTCACGCGCGCGCGTACGTTCGCCAATTCCTCGGCAACCTGTTCGCGCG
>JBAUXH010000149.1:0-1590 GCA_049584155.1 Solirubrobacteraceae bacterium | reverse complement strand
GAGAATGCGCGCCAAGCGACCCTTCGTTTTTACGAATTTTAAGAGCGGCGAAGGTGTCGATCAAATCGCAAAGTTTGTCATCGAGAAGAGCGGATTAGCAAAGGAGTCCGATACCTTGATCAGGTAGGGAGAAGTATAAATGGGGATTATCTCACGAGGCTTTTCCGGTCGACGCAGCGCGGCAGATGCAAAGCTACCACCAGGGCAGTACCTAACTACTGACTTCCCTGTTTTGTCCGCAGGACCGACGCCACACATCCCACTCGACCAATGGGAATTTGTGATCGACGACGGCACGAACGTTCTGCAACGATGGGACTGGAAGTCGTTTCGTGACTTGCCCACTGAGACCTTCACGGTTGATCTGCACTGCGTTACGCGATGGTCGAAACTCGGAACATCCTGGGAGGGCGTTTCGGTCGAGACCATGCTTGCAGACGTGAAGACAGATGCTTCTTACGCAATGACGCGTTCATACGGTGACTACACCACTAACCTGCCCTTGAAGGACCTCAGGAACGGGCAGGCGTGGATCGCGTTCCGTTTTGACAACAAAGATCTTGCACCGGAACACGGCGGACCTGCACGGCTTCTTGTCCCTCATCTGTATTTGTGGAAGAGCGCTAAATGGGTGAAGGGCTTGACGCTGATGTCACACGACAAACCCGGCTTTTGGGAGAGTCTCGGCTACCATATTTATGGGGACCCATGGCGGGAGCAGCGTTATTCGGGCGACGAGTGATGTGGCGAGTCGGAACAGTGGTTGCTCTATACGACGAAACGGCGACGGCACGGACGATCAGACTCGAGGTTCCAGATTGGCCCGGTCACGTCGCAGGCCAGCACGTTGACGTGCGTTTGACGGCCTCGGATGGATATTCTGCGGTTAGATCATACTCTATCGCCTCTGCGCCGAATGCGGAAAAGCGCGTTGAACTAACCGTCGAACGACTGCCTAACGGCGAAGTCTCGCCCTATCTCACACAAGAACTCGCAGTCGGCGATCGCTTGGAGTTGCGAGGTCCGATCGGTGGCTGGTTCGTGTGGCGCACTCAACAAACTGAGCCGATCCAGCTCATAGCAGGGGGGTCCGGCATTGTTCCGCTCATGGCTATGATTCGCTCGCGTGCGTCGACGGGCAGTACCGCGCCGTTTCGATTATTGTATTCCGTGCGCGAACCGGGAGCGGTTTTTTACCGCGATGATCTCCTAGCGCTATCAGATTGCTACAATAAAGTGAGCCTTACCTACGCGTACACACGAATTCCTCCGAAGGATTGGCCGCGACCGCCCGGCCGCATCGACGGCGCTCTGATCGCGGACGTGACCTGGCCCTCAAATCTTGCCCCCACTTGCTACGTTTGCGGCCCTACACCATTCGTAGAAAGTGCTGTTGGCTTCCTTAGCGCCTCTGGCAACTCCGCTGACAAGATCAGGACGGAGCGTTTTGGACCCACAGGAGATCGAAAATGAGTTCACATACCTATGACTACCTTGACGGCAACGCTGCCGCCGGTGAATTGAGCGCAATATTCGCGATGGACGTTACGATTGCGGAAGCACAGTGTGCGCATTGCGGCGCGATAAAGC
>JBAUXH010000148.1:0-47822 GCA_049584155.1 Solirubrobacteraceae bacterium | reverse complement strand
GCAACGGCGTGAGCGAGGCCGAGGCCACAGCATGGGCACAAGACCTAACCGAACTCGGCCCCGACTACTTCCTCAGTCTCAACCGCTACCTCTTCCTGGCGCACAAGCCCACCTGACGACCGGGCAGGGCCGCCCGTGGGCCGCTGGTAGCGATCCTCGGCTCGGATCTCAGCCAAGGGCGTTACTGCGGCTCTCGTCGCGTCACCAGCGAGGCTAGCTCGGAGCGGTTGCGCACGTCGAGCTTTGCGTAGATGTGGGAGAGGTGCACCTTGACGGTGCCGCGCGAGATGAACATACGTTCGCCGATCTCCGGGTTGGTGAGGCCCTCGGCGGCGAGCCGAACGACCTGCAGCTCGGTCGGGGTGAGCGACTCCCAGCCGCCGGCGGGACGCTTGCGCGAGCCGCGTGCTCGTCGCAGCCAGTCGATTGCCTGCTCGGTGCTCATCGCGGCGCCCTGCGCGATCGCCTCGGCAATCGCATTCTCGCCCAGCTCGGCGCACAGGCGCTCTTGGAGCTCTTCGACGATCGCCTGCTCGGGTGCCCAGCGGACACGCCCGAGCTCCGCGCGGGCACGCTCGGCGGCGCCGAGGATGCGTCCGGCCTCCTCGAAGCTGGCGAGTGCGGCGGCGACAGCGGCTAGGACATCGAGCGAGGGAAAGACATAGGGGGGAAGCTCGTGCTCGATCGCGGTACCCAGTGCTTTGTGCGCAAGTCTCTCGGCCTCGGACGCCTCTCCGCGCGCGAGGGCCACACAGGCGAGCACGAGGCTGGCGGTGGCCCTGAACGTGGGGTTATCCAGTGGGCCGTCTGCGATCTCGGCGATTGTCTGTGCGTGCTCCGCGGCGCTGTCGAGCAGCCCGAGCGCGAGCTCGGTGCGGGCCAGCAGTGAGAGGCTGGAAGCCAGTTCGAATGGGCCTCCGGCGGCCTCCTGCTCCAAGCCCTCTTGCAGTGAGGCGCGCGCCTGCTCGAGTAGACCGGTGCTTGCCTGCGTGGAGGCGATAGCCAGTTGCAGTGGGGATATCGCGAGGCCGGCGGCGGAGGCGACAGAGCGTTCCATCACCGGACCGAGGTCGGCCAGCGCTGCCTCGCCGTCGCCTCGCTCAGCGCGCAGGATGCTCCGGTATGCGTGTGCGTAGCCGGCGCTGACAGGCTCGCCGACCGCGTCTGCCACACCGATCGCTCGTTCGTAGAGCGCGAATGCTTCCTTGTCGCGGCCCTGGATGAGGTGCCGCACGCCACCGACGCCGACCCAATGCCACGCGGCGAACTCTGCGTAGCCGGTGCGCTCGATGATCTCCAGCGCCTCCTCGAACACGCCCACGGCGCGCTGATCGGCCTGCATCGACAGCGCAAAGCCAAGGATCTGCGTAGCGTCGACAAAGCACCACTCGTCGCCGCTCGCGCGTGCCAGTTCGCGCGACTGTTCGAGCCCCTCTCGGACACCGGCTGGATCCGGATACAACTGGATTGTGCCCAGCACATCGAGGGCGCGCGCGGCGGTAGAGGTCTCCGCGAGCGACCGCGCCATCTCGAGCGCTTCGAGCTCGCTGGCGACCGCCTCCTCAAAGCGTCCGCTGTAGGTGAGTAGGTAGCCGCGGGCCCACAGGACGCGGGCCTTGACCGCGGAGGGCTCCGGCGGGGCAGCGCCCAGCGCACGCACATAGGCGTCGTCGGCGAGCGCGAAGCGCCCCCGCAGCTTCCACCAGACCGTCAGCGCACCGCACAAGCGCAGCGCGTACTCCCCGTCGGTGTCCGGAGCATGAGCAAGCGCCGCCGCGAGGTTGGCAGCCTCCACGTCGAGCAGGTCAAGCCACGCGCTCTGGTTTGGGGTCTCGAGGTGAGGCGCGATCCGCTCGGCCAGAGCGAGGTAGAAGTCGCGGTGGCGCTCGCGCAGAGCGGCAACCTCTTGCGCCTGTGCGAGACGATCGAGCGCGTACTGACGAACCGTCTCCAGCAGCCGGTAGCGCACGCTCGCCCCGTGTTCCTCGACGACCACCAGCGACTTCTCTACAAGCGAGGTGAGCAGATCCAGGATCGCAGGCCGCTGCAGCCGCTCGTCGGCGCATACTTCCTCCACGGCGTCCAGGGTCCAGCCACCGGCGAACACCGCCATACGCCTGAACAGCACACGCTCGTCGTCGCTGAGCAGCTCATGGCTCCAGTCGACCGACGCGCGCAGTGTCTGCTGGCGTGGCATCGCCGATCTCGCTCCGCCGGTCAGCAGGCGGAAGCGGTCGCCCAGCCCAGACGCGATTTGCTCGACGCCGAGGACACGCACCCGTGCGGCCGCCAGCTCGATCGCGAGCGGGATTCCGTCGAGGTCGTGACAGATCTGGGCGATCGCCGGAGCGTTGGCGGCATCGACAGCGAAGTTCGGGCGCATCTTCACAGCACGCTCGATGAACAAGCGCACCGCGTCGGATTGCGCGACCGCCTCCACCGGCTCCGTCTGACGCTCGGAGGGCAAAGAGAGCGAGGGCACGCGCCAGTCGGTCTCACCGGACACGCCCAGCGGTGCGCGGCTCGTCGCAAGTACGGTCAGTGTTCGGCAGCCGTGCAGAAGAGTCTCGGTGGCGCTCGCGCAGACGTCGAGCAGATGCTCACAGTTATCCAGGACCACCAGCGCTCTAAAGTCGGCGAGGTGGACGACCGCCGCATCCAATGAGGATTGGCCGGGGAGCGGATTGACCCCGATGGCCTCGCCGAGCGCCGGGCCGACCGCATCGGGATCGGCCAGCGGCGCCAGCTCGACCCACCAGGCCCCGTCGGGGAAGCAGTCCAGCAGGTCGGCGGCGGTCTGCGCGGCGAGCCGTGTCTTGCCGCAACCCCCGGCACCGGTCAGCGTCAGTAGCCGAGTGGCGCTCAGAGCGGCTGCGATGTCACTCAGCTCCTGTTCGCGCCCCACGAAGCTCGTCAGCTGCTCAGGGAGGTTGTTCGGCAGCGCGTCCAGTGAGCGCAGCGGCTCGGCGCTCGCGGGCAGGTCGGGATGGTTTAGCGCGAAGACGTGCTCGGGGCGACCGAGATCGCGCAGCCGGTGGGTCCCCTTGTCCACGAGCGTCACCCCGGCTGGGAGTTGCTCGATCACGAGGTCGTACACGGCGCGCGAGAGCAGCGTCTGACCACCGTTGGCGATCCCCCGCAACCGTGCACAGCGACTCAGCGCTACGCCGAAGTAATTGCCCTCGTCGCGCAACTGCGCCTCGGCGGTATGCAGAGCGATACGCACACGCAACCGCAGCCCGTCTGGCCACACCTGCCCGGTCAGGGCTCGCTGAGCCTCAAGCGCCGCCGCCACCGCGTCCGACGCGCGCGAGAACGCCGCCACGATGCTGTCGCCCTCGCCCTGCTCCACTGGTCTGACACCGCCATGGCGGCCCACTGCGTCGCACAGCAGCGCGTAATGCGCGGGCACAGCGTGAGCCATCTCCGGGGCATGCGCCTCCCATAGCCGCGTCGATCCCTCGATGTCACTCAGCAGGAACGTCACGGTGCCCGCCGGCAGCGCGAACGGCGCCTCTGTCGCCTCAGCGATCCCCTGCAATCCGTCCCTCCACACGCTCGGCCGGCCAAGCGCCAGCCCCCGGCCAAAGTCTGTCATGGCGCCACCGCGGTCGTCGGGACCCATGTACGGCGTGGCCCGCACATGGGTGTCTTGATTCGCATGATCGTGCCGTAGTCCGCGTGCTAGCTCACAGCGGCCAGGTCTATGCCGACCTGGCGCTGGTAGGCCAGCCAGTCGACGTAGGAGTCCTTGCGCGCGATCAGGCCGTCCCGCACCGTGAAGACATCGACGCCGTCGCACACGAAGCGCTTGCCATCGGCGGTGCCGCTCATCTCGTACTCGGACACGAAGTGATCCTCGCCGAACAGGACCCGTATGGGCTCGAAACTCAAGTCAGGCGACTGCTCGAGCACGCCAGCGAACGCGTCTCGAACAGCGGCCCGCCCACATGCCGGCTCAGCGACGTCGTGCATGTGGAAGACCGAGTCTTCGGTGTGTAGAGCGGCGATCGCATCGGGGTCGTGGTTTGCCCACGCTTGGCCGTACTGCAACGCCAGTTCCTGAGTGTTCGTGCTCATCATATGTCCTCTCGTCTGCTCATCTTTTGATCATTGACAGTCACCTGCTTTGGGCTGCAGCCAACATATGAGCGTCTCGTCCTCACTACATCTGCCAGATGGCATATATCGACCTTGACCCTGGCCAAAACGTCGGCCTCCGCAATCGATTCGACATGGACGGGAGTGTGTGAGATCCAATGCACGTTGGGCTCGTGGACATTCGCGCCGTGCACAATCCGGGGGCCGCCGGCGAGGTTGACCAGCTCGCCGTCAAGGAATGTGCCCGAGGGCACCAACTCGGCCAAAGCGCCTGTGGGAGGCGGTCGGCACGCGGGGTTGGCCCGGGTTGCGATGGTTAGTCTCCGGCGGAACGATGTGGCCGCCACTGACCAGGTTCGCTCGCAGCCGCGTGGAACGAGCCGTTGACGGTATGGACGTTCGAGCGGTACGAGTGCCGGGGGGTGCCCGGCGTCCTCGCGAACCATTCGGACGACCCTCAAGTCCGCCACTCGGTCCAGCGCGCCCTGACACGACGGTACATCGGTCGTGACGGGGTGACGCGCGCCGAAACCCTGCAGCGGGACGACGGGTCCACGATTGCCTACGACGTCGCGGGCCACGGCCCTCTGGTTGTGTTCGTGCATGGCCTCACTTCCTTCCGGCAGACCTGGGATCCGGTCACCGCGCCGCTTGCCGAGGAGTTCACGTGCGTGCGGTTGGATCTACGTGGTCACGGGGCTTCCTCCCGCACCGCGGAGTACTCGATGGTGTCGCTGGTCGGTGATGTGCGGGCGGTCGTCGAGGAGGTTGCGCTTGGGGAGCCCGCGATCGTCGGTCACTCCCTGGGTGCGAGCGTCGCCGCCGTATACGCAGCGGCGCACGATGCGCGTGCCGTCGTCTGCGTCGACCAGTTGCTACGGTTCGGCGAGTTCGCTGAGCTCGTGCAAGCGCATGCCGACGATCTGCGCAGCCAGCGCACGATGGAGGCCGTGCTGTCGATCGACCACGCCCTCAAACTCGAGCCATATACGGGGCTTCAGGACATCGAGCGTAGGGTGCTGGCGTTTCCGCGCGAGGTCGTCCTCGGAATCTGGGACGCGCTGCTGAGCACCCCTCCAGAGCAACTGACCGCGATCGCCGAGGCGATCCTGCCCCGAATCGCAGCGCCACTCCTATCGCTGCACGGCTCGCCGCCAGCACCGGACTACGCGGCCTGGCTTACGGGCCTCACGCGCTCCGCGCGCGTTGAGATCTGGGATGGGACCGGCCACATGCTTCACCTCGTCGTCCCGGAACAGCTTGTGGCCCGTGTGCGGCCGCTACTCGCCGATCCACCCGAGCACTGAAGGCTCGGTCTGACTGCCACGGCTTACACAACCGCGACAGCTCGCCCGGGCCCTCATCGGGATCGAGGTCAATCACCTCGACTCCGGACGGGCGACTGCTCGTGCGACCACGCGCTGGCGAACCCACGCCTTGATGCACGCCGTCACTTTGAGCCAACGGACTGCGCAGTGCGGTGGGCGGGCTGACTCGTAGCCTGTCTGTCCGTCGCTGCTCTGGCCTGACCGCCGCTCATTGTGTCACCCACCGCCGCCCGTGGGATCGCCGACGTGACTTCGTAGGCGTCTCCGTCGGAGGTGTACTCAAGCGAACCATTCGATTGACGGGACCGGCTCACTGACCACGGACGCCCCTCACATCCAAAGACTCAGCGTGGTGGTGGCGTTGTGATGCGCCAGGCCACACCCCGTCACCCCACCCACCGGCTACTCGGCGCACTCGAGCCGTAGCCGACAACGTGTTGCACGTCCTCCCCCGGGAACCGCCACAGACGTCCCTATCCTCTCGGGAAGATGACGGTACCTCAAAGCACCCCGCGCGCACTCGGCGTTGAAGCCGAGACCCTAAGCCGTTGGAGAAGCCGGGGACTCTTGCATGCACGCAAACTGCACAGCGATCAGTTGCGGCCTGACCGTGAGGACGCCTCGCCTCTGGTGGAGATCGGGGCCGCGCCCATGGTGGTGTGCGGCAGCGACGATCTCGTGGCCGTCAAAGCGCGCCCTGTGGACTAGAGCTCACTCACTTCTGCGTGGGTGAAAGGGAGCCCTTGGCGGGACTTCTTGGTTCTGGAGGGTCACGTTATGACAATGCGGCGATCCGGATGCCCTGCGTTTCAAAGCCAGCCCTCACTTCTGCGAGGTTGAAAATGTCGTCGACGCCGAGAACCCCGCTGGGGAGCTCGCCTTGGTCCTTGCGGTCGAGCAGCACCTTGGCGCAGGTGGCGATCGATGCTGCGGTCATCTCGAAGTTACCCTTGCCCATGACGGCGCTTGCCGCCAAGCGACGCCCGTCGCGCAAGACACCACAGAGATGGCACTGGAGCTTGGCGACGGTGCTGGCGGCTTGGCGCTCGGAAGTCAGGGTGAGTAACGAGAGCGGCAGCTTGGAGATCAAGCCGAGCGCGTTGATCGCCATGACCGGATCGCGTGCCCACCGCTCGAGCGTGTAGCCATAATTGCGGACAGGGAGTCGTTCGGCGAGGTTGCCTATTTGTCCGATCGCGGCTTCAGGGTCGGTGAACTCGAGGCAGCGGAGCCTGCCGAACGGCTCGGGAAAATCGACGCTTGCGCTGGGGTGGCGGTGAACGCCTGTGAGGCCGGGATACAGAAAGTCCTCGATGGTGCCCCTACCCATCGGCTCACGCATCGAGAACGTGCCGGCGTTTTCCAGACCGTCCGCGTCGGGATGAGCGGCGAGCAGATCCTTGAAGACGAGCGAGGTGACGCCGGGACCGAGCCCGATGTCGGTCACGACGAGGCCGTTAGCCCCATCCCCGAGCGCCTTCACTGCGGCCCGGTCGGCCGGTGAGATGATGGCCGTGAACATCGTGCCGCCTTCGCGCAGCACGAACCGCTCTGCGGTGCGCGACCGGTCGTTGACCATGGAGATCACGAGGTCTGCGTCAGCGCATGCCTCGGGAACCGAGTCGGGTTGGCCGAGATCGACCAGCCGGAAGTCATCGGCTTTCTCGGGTCTTCGACCGGCACGGATGACCTCGAAGCCAGAACGGCGCAACGGTTCGACGCAGAGTCGTCCTAGCGCTCCCTGTGCGCCGATCACCAGCACCTTGCGCGCCCCGCTGTGCACGACGCGGCACGCTACCAGACCCCTAGCCATGGCTGGTTGAGGCTGTTTCGGTTCTTGTCATAACGCCGTGTCGTGCGGGGATCGGCGTGCCTGGCGGCGTCCTGCACGTCCCGCAACGATGCTCCTTCGTCGAGCGAGAGCGTTACGAAGCCGTGGCGTAGGGCGTGGGGGTGGAGGTCGGGGATGCCGATCTGCTCGCCCATCCGTTTGATCAGCTTGCCGGCGTGCTGGCGGGTCAGGCGCTCACCGGTGGAGGTGATGAGCAGCGGTCCTTTGGTGCGTGCGCCCTTGGCTCGGTCGACGGCGTGCGCGACGGCCGCGTTCAGCGGCGCTACGGCAGCCTTCGTCGTCTGGCCCTTGCCCTTCAGCTTCAGCACGCGATGGCGGCCCTGCTCGCCGAGATCCTCGATATCAGCGCCGACAGCCTCAGAGACGCGGAGGCCGAGCTCGAGCAGCAACAGCACGAGTGCCAGTTCGTGTGGACCCTCGGCGCGGGCAGCAGTAATCAGTCGCCGGGCGCGCTGCTTTGAGATCCCCGCGGTCGCTGCCTGCTCTGGGACTTTCGGACGGTCGGCGAACTCGACCAAGGGTGAGCCACCTACCGCTCGACGTGCTGCACGCGCTCGGAAAGCGCCCCGGCGCGAGCGGCTGGCCGCGCGGCCGCGACGCCGCGGTCCGCACATCCAAGCTCTGGCTGCAGGCCGAGCAGATAACCGACCTGCTGCTCGTAAGAGCTGACCTATTCAAACCCGGCCCGCTGGGCGAGCTCGTCGCACTCGCGCGCGAAGCCGCGACAGCAGCGCCGCGATCGCGGCGCTGAACGTGCTCGGGTCGCTGACCGATCTCGATCGCGTCGCGATCCAGAACATCACCCTCGACCAGGTAATCGAGACCTCAACCGGCGTCCGGGTCGGGGGCTACCTCCTACAGGGGGCTGCGGCAGCCGCGCTCCGGGCCCAGCGCGACTCCGAACGCGCCCGCGGGCTGCGACCCACAGAGCCGCTGTTCGGAGACGCACGGCTCGCCCGAGACGGCACCCGGGAGAGAGAGGACCACCCGCCGTCGGTCTCTCTCGAGGTCAAGCTCGCACGCCTTGGTGACTCGCTCGATATCTCGTTTCCTCAGCCGCAGCTGCATGCGAGCTTCCAACCCCCGGTACAAGAAACCCGCCACGACGCAGCGCTGATCCTCCGCCTCCTGCGGCTCACCCCCTCAAGGGCGCTCGCGCTCGCGACTCAGCACCGCCGCCGAAAGACTGACCGCCGCCAGCGTCACCAGAACGGCTGAATGGCTCATCTGGGCCAGCGACCACTTGCGCTTCAGCCAATTCCTCCTCGATCCCGCCCACTATGCGGCCAAGAGCGCGAAGGCTGGCAATGAACCGTCCCTCACGGACCGTCAGCCCCTAACAGGCACGCTGACACAAGACAATTTCGGGCCGTAAGACGTCCGACGTGGCCGTCTTGCCTGCACCGCGACCAGTCTCACATGAACGAGACGCTACGGCCATTCGCGAGTCTCATATGGATGAGACACAACGGTCTCACATGGATGGGATTCCCGGTCTCACATGAACGGGACACCGCACTGGGACGGCCTGAGACACTACTACTCCACTCCGCTCGATAATCTATGTTATGTCAACTAACCTCAAAACTCGCTCCCTCCAGCAGGGGCTCGCCGGAATGGTCAGGGAGAGTACAGTCCGCCCTGCCTGCGGATTAGTACGGAGCGGCGTTCACGAAGGTCTCCGGATGTGCAGCCGGCCGTGATGCGAAACGCTGCGGCTCGAACATGATGTCGTTTGCGTGATCAGCACCAGCGGGAGATCGAAATGGATAGCGGCCACGAGTCTCAGCCCGCGATCATCGAGCGCAGCGCCGAAAAGACGAACATCTGGCTGAAAGACATCGCGACCGAGCTGGGCGATGGCGATCTCCAGTACGCGTATCGCGTGCTACGAGCTGTCTTGCACGTTCTCCGCGATCGGCTGACGATCGACGTGGCAGCGAAGCTCGCCGCGCAGCTACCGACCTTGATTCGCGGCATCTATTACGAGGGCTGGGATCCAAGTCGTAAGCCGATGCCGCCTTATACCGTCGATACGTTCCTCGAGCATGTCGTCAGCGAGGGTCGCTTTTCCGGTGAGACAGAGGCATCCGTCGCAGTCACAGCCGTCGCGGCCGTGCTAAGCAAGCGTCTCACGCTGGATGAGGTCGACATGGTCCTGGCGGTAATGCCGGAGAAGCTCCGCGTGCCGATCGGGACTTGACTACTAGGCGGGCGGTGTTCCAGCGAGATCACAAGCTCGCGCGAACACAGCGTCGATCATCGGCTCGGTAAGCCTGCCCGTGAACGTGTTCTGTTGGCTCGGGTGGTAGCAACCGAGCATCATGTATCGGGCACCTTGATACTCGGCACCGTGCGCAAACCGCGGGCGCGGGCGCGGCATCACGGCCTCGAGATCGCCCTCCGGCTCCTCGGCGGCGCCGCTGGATGTGACCGCGGCGCTCAGGCGCAGCGCCCCATCCCATGCGAAGGCCCCCAGGCACACGATCACCGACACATGCCGCAGCAACTTCAGCTCGCGCACGCCCCACGGCAGACATGCGTCACGCTCATCCGGTGCGGGCTTGTTCGCCGGTGGCGCACACCGCACCGCCGCGGTCACCCAGGCACCGTGCAGTCTCAAACCGTCATCGCGCGCCGTCGAGCTCGGCTGGCTGGCCAGACCGGCGCGCCACATCGCCGCATACAGGAAATCCCCCGAACGATCGCCAGTGAACATCCTGCCCGTCCGGTTCGCGCCGTGTGCTGCCGGGGCCAGTCCCAAGACCAACAGACGCGCTCGCGGGTCGCCAAAGCCAGGGAGTGGCCTGCCCCAATACTCCTGCTTGGCGAACGCGGCTTTGCGCTCGCGTGCCATCTGCTCGCGCCAGGCCACCAGCCGTGGGCAGCGCCGACAGTCGACAACTTCCCGCTGCAGGGCATCCAATTCCTTGCCCATATCGGCCTCGGAGCCCGCGTCACTGCGCCTATGCTGAGTGTCAGACATTCGCACCCAGCGGTAGTAGCATCGCAGTGAGTATGTCGTTGTGGATGGTGATCGTACTGCTCGGACTGGTGAAGCTGCCGGCGGCGGCGCTCATGCTGTGGCTACCGTTTCGCAACGACCAGGCGATGAGCATCAGTGCTGCTGGCGACGATACCGATGGGGCTGGCGAGTCAGAGGATGACGGCGGCAGTATGGCGCTCGGAGCCTCGCCGCTTGATCCCCACCCGCGGTCTCCCCACCCGCGCCCACGCCGGCGCGGACCGCACGGTTCAGGTGTACCTCCCTCCCCACGGCGAATACGCCGTCCGGCCGTAGCCGGCCGCCTCAGGACAACGATGACGCCGGCGCGCGGACGCAGCCCCGCGACTCAGCGGACGCAGTCTCAGCGGTTGCGCTTGCGCTGACGGCGCGCGGCCTTCGCTTTCGCGCGACGCTTGCGCATCATCGCGGCGACGTCGCGCGCGGGACGTCCCTCGGCGGTCACCTGTCCGTCAGGAACCGGCGCGACTCGGTGCGCGTCGCGCAGGATCATGAACGCGATCCCGGCGATCAATGCGCCGGCGGCGATCAGTCCCATCAGCAATACGCTGCTCGTGTTCGTGTTAGACGTTGTGGTCGAGGCCGTCGATTCTGTCGTCTGAGTAGTTGTGGTCGGGGTCGGGGTCGTTGCCGTCGTCGCTTGCTTTCCGCCGTTTGCCAGTTCGCTGAAGGCACTGCCGCTCGCGGCACTCGATGCCGCGTAGGCGGATGTGCACATGGCGACAGCAACGAGCGCCGCGACCGCAAACAGGCAGCCAAGGCAAACCCGAAATCGACCTCTGAGGCTGATAGACACGCAGTCGAGAATATCGCCTCAGGCGCTCATTGGAACAAGACTGCCTGTCTCGCCATGAGTCCTTACTCACGTTGCGGCGGGCATTCGCGGCCATCACCAAATTCCTCCGCGGTCGCAGACCGCCGCGCAGACCGTAGAATGACCGCGCGATGGCACCCAAACAACGTCAGATTCGCATGGAGCAGCGTGGCGCCCTCGAGGCGATCCAGGCGCTCGAGCAGCGCTCGGACGAGGAGCTGCAGAACGAGACCAAGTACAAGTCCGCCGCCCTGGCGATCCTGGGCGCGCGCGCGTCCGAGCGCTTCGACGCCGACGAGGCACGCGGCTACTTCCAGCGGGCGATCGCTGCGGCCCGACCGCAGGAGCGTATGCAACTGCGGCGGATGGCCGACGCCTCGCTGGCGCTGGCCGAACGTCGCGCGGGAGATCTCAAGGATGCGGTCGAGCGCCTCGGACAGACCCCACCGACCGGTCGGCAGATGTTCGCACTGCGCGCAATGGGCCTGCTCATTCCCCCCAGCTCCGCTGGCATCCTCGCCCGCGTGCGCGGGATCGTCTTGATCGTGATCTTGATCGTGATGCTGCTGGCGATCGGCCTGGGCATCGTCGAGCTGATCTCACTGCCCTTTGGTGGGCTGGGCATCGCGCCTGGCGTCCTGCTCGGCTTCTTCCTCGTGGCGGCAGTCCTCACAGTGGTTGCCATGATCGGTCGGCGGCGGCGCAACCGCGCTCAGGCCGAGACCCGCGGCAGCTCCTGAGCCCGGTCACTCAGAGATGCATCGGGGAGTTGCGCGAAGATGTCTCCGATGGCCAAACAAACGCATCACAAGCACACCTCGCGCAAGGACTACCGGCGCCTGCTCGACACGCTGGCTGAGCACGAGGCGGTGCATCGCGTGGCTACCGGCCGCGTCAAGCCACGGATGGGCGCCGGGCGTCCTGTCGCTGCGATATCGAAGGTGCGACGGGTCGACTCGGGGCTATCGATCACGATCAACTCCGCGGGAGCGATCATCGACGCCTATGTCATCACCGATCGCCCGGATGAGGTGATCGCGTTCATGCGCTCACAGGACTGGACTCGCTGAGTGCCCATGCCCATATGCCTGTTGGTGAACCCGTCTGCCGGAGGCGGTCGGGCACGTAAGGCAGCTCCAGGCGTCGAGCGCCGCCTGCGTGAGCTCGGCCTGAAGGTGCGTCGCGAGGACACGCGCGACCTCGAGCACGCTCGCGCCCTCGCCATCGAAGGCGCTCGGGCAGGCGAAACGGTGGCGGTGCTCAGCGGCGATGGCATGGTCGGCGCCGTCGCCGACGCACTACGCGAGGTTCCCGGTGCGGTGCTGGGAGTGCTCCCGGGCGGGCGCGGCAACGATCTCGCGCGGGTATTGGGGATCTCACAGGATCCCCTACTAGCGTGCACCACGATCGCACAGGGAACCCCACAGGCTATGGATGTCGGCGAGGTAAACGGTCGCCGCGCATTCGTCGGGATCGCCTCGGTGGGCTTTGACTCCGACGCCAACCGCATCGCCAATCAGGCGCCATCCTGGCTGGGCAATCTCGTTTATTTGTACGGTGCGCTGCGAGCTTTGATCGCGTGGCATCCGGCCCGCTTTGAGATTGAGCTCGATCCGCCCGGCGAGCGCGTGAGCGTCCTGGCGTACACCATCGGAGCGTGCAACTCCAGGGCCTACGGCGGCGGGATGTATGCGGCGCCGGACGCCCTGCTTGACGACGGTCTACTCGATGTGCTCGCTCTGGAAAACGTCAGCAAGCTGAGGTTCGTGGCGAAGATACTGCCGAAGGTGTTCAGCGGAGCGCACGTGTCGCAGCCCGGAGTACGTGTCTGGCGCGCGCGTGAGATCTCCGTTAGCGCAGACCGGCCGTTTGAGATGTACGCCGACGGAGATCCGATCGGCGAGCTGCCCGTGCGCGTGCGCGCTTTGGCGGGCGCGGTTCGTGTGCTCGTCCCGCAGAATGTCGGGGCAGGCACCGCGTTCGGGCGTGAGGGGTCCTGATATGGCAGACCTACTCGTGCCAAAGCTCGCGCTCGCGCGGGCCGCCGGCGCCCTGTCACGTCTGCGCGGAGGTGGAGCGACGAGCGCCCCGGGCAAGGTGCTGCTGAGGTTGCAGCCAGACGCGCTCGGCAGACTCACCTCGCGCTTGAAGCGGGGCAGCGTACTCGTGTCCGCGACCAACGGTAAGACGACCACGGCCGCAATGGTCGCTTCGATCCTCGAACGCCACGGTGTTGAGCTAGTGCACAACCAGGCGGGTGCGAATATGGCGGGGGGAATCGCCTCGACACTACTGTCGGCCGCGCGTCCGCAAGGAAGGATCGCGGGCGAGCTGGGCCTGTTCGAGGTCGACGAGCTATGGCTTGCGCCGGTCGCCGCGCAACTACGGGATCTGCGCGCCGTGTTGCTCTCGAACCTGTTTCGCGACCAACTCGACCGTTACGGTGAGCTCGAGACGATCGCCGACAGCTGGGCCTCGACACTGCGCGATGGGCCAGCACGGACGGCAACACTCGTACTAAACGCCGACGATCCGCTCGTCGCCGATCTCGCACGGGGCCGCGACGGCACCGCTGGACACGACCGCGGTAGCGTCGGCAATGACAGCGGCCCGGTCGTGTACTTCGGTGTCGAGGACGACTCGCTGGCATTGGCCGGCATGGCGCACGCCGCCGACGCCAAGCACTGCCGCCGCTGCGGGGCACCGTACGCGTTCGACGCCATCTACCTGGGCCACCTCGGGCACTATCACTGCCCGAGCTGCGGACAGCGACGACCCTCCCCCACCGTCCGCGCGAGCGCGGTCAAGCTCGACGGGGTGCGCGCGGCCCGTTTTCAATTGGCCATTCCCGCAGGCGAGGCCGAGGTCAAGCTGGCCCTGCCCGGGCTGTACAACGTCTACAACGCGCTCGCGGCGGCCGCGCTCGCGGTCGCGTTGGAGGTACCGCTGGAGGACATCGTGGCGGGACTACAGAGCGCCACAGCCGCATTCGGTCGCGCGGAGACCGTGACCATGGATGGGCGCGAGACACAGATCCTGCTTGTGAAGAACCCAGCCGGTACGAACGAGGTGCTGCGCACGCTCGCACTGGAGCCGGGCGAGCACGACGTGCTGGGCGTGCTCAATGACAACATCGCCGATGGGCGCGACGTCTCCTGGATCTGGGACGCGGACTACGAGCTGCTCGCAGGGCGCGTCCGTAGCGTGACGTGCGCCGGAACGCGCGCGAGTGAGTTGGCGCTGCGACTGAAGTACGCCGGGGTCGATCCCTCTCGCATCAAGGTGATCGACGATCTGGAGCAGGCGCTCAAGGTCGCGGCGGCCGACCGTCCCCGCACGGACGGTGGCGAGCCGCTGTATGTCCTGCCGACATACACCGCGATGCTGGCCCTACGGGAGCTGCTTGTGCGACGTGGAGAGGCCGGCAGCTCGTGGCGCTGAATGGAACCTTCGGACGCACCCTGCGAGTGTGCGCGCTGTATCCGGACCTGATGAACATCTATGCCGATCGCGGCAATCTGCTTGTGCTGCAGCGTCGCTGTGAGTGGCGCGGGATCGGGTTCGAGTTGACCGGCAGCGGACTCGGTGAGCAGTTGGATGCGGGTGGGCAAGACCTGCTCTACATCGGAGGCGGCCAAGACCGCGACCAGCGGCTATGCGCAGAGGATCTCCTGCAGACCAAGCGTGCATCACTGCACGAGGCGGCCGCGCGCGGGGCGGTCGTCCTGGGCGTGTGCGGCGGATATCAACTGCTCGGCCACGCATACGCGATCGGCGAGGAGGAGATCGAGGGCATCGGGTTGCTGGACGTGCGCACCGTCCGCGATCCCGCTGCGCGGCTGATCGGTAACGTCGCGATCGAAGTCTCCCTCGAAGAGGGGTCCGATCCGCGGGTGCTGGCGGGGTTCGAGAATCACGGCGGACGCACCCACCTCGGCGCGCGCGCGCAAGCACTGGGGCGCGTCGTAAAGGGCTACGGCAATGACGGGCGCTCAGGCGCCGAGGGGGCGCGCCAGGGCGCCACTATCGGCACCTATCTGCACGGTCCGCTACTGCCCAAGAACGCGTGGTTTGCGGATTGGCTGATCGCCACCGCGCTGCGCATTGAGCCGAGCGAGCTGGGTCAGCTCGATGACAACCTGGAGCGCGAGGCTCACCACAGTGCGCGTCGCGCCGCGGGGGTGTAGGCAAGGCGCGCAGCACTGCGCCCTCGATCCCGCTCAGTCCCGCCCTTCGCTCTCCCGCCGGTTACCCAAGCGGGAGGAGATGCGGTCTGCGGTTGAGACGAGGTGCGGACCGAGGGCATCGGCGAGCTCCTCTATGGCGATTCCCTGGGCGCCGGCGGTCAGGTCGATCGCCGCCGTGATCTCGCCGGCCTCGTCGAATACGGGAGCGGCGACTGCGACTCTACCCTCAACCAGCTCCTGATCCTCGACGGCGAGCCCTTCCTCCAAGATCTGCGCGAGCTCGTCGCGCAGCATGCTTTTGCTCACGATCGTGTTCGGCCCCTGGCGCTTGAGGTCTAAGCGCGAAAGCATCTCGCGGCGTTCGTGGTCGGGCAAGTGCGCGAGCAGCACCTTACCGAGCGCGCTGCAGTACGCCGGTAGCCTCGATCCAGCCTTCACTACGGGTCCGGGGACTTGCTGGCGACGGCGGAACCCCTGTACGCGATCGACATACACGATCTCGTCGTCCTCGAGCACAGCGATGCTCGTCGCATAACCTGACCTATGCGCCAGCTCCGCAAGGTCTGCATGGGCATGCTCGCGCAAGCTCGTCTCATTCAGCGCCGACATCCCCAAGTCGGTGACGCGCAATCCGAGCCGGTACTTCCGCCGCGCCCCCTGCCGGAGGTACTCGAGCGCGAGCAGCGTCGTGACGTAGCGGTGCGTGGTCGAGCGACTCATCCCGAGCTGCGTGGCGATGTCGGCGATTCCCAGCACCGGTGTCTCGGGCGTAAAGCACTCGAGGATTGCCAGGCCCCGCTCAAGCGACTGCGAGTAGCGAGGTTCGGAGAGATCGGGGATCCTCCACGTATCCGGGTAGCTCGTGCCGGCGCGCGGAGGCATGGTCAGTTGACTGCTCCCCACCCGATCCGCGAGCCGCCGCCAAAGACCGCGGCGGACGCACTCTTTAAGGGCCGGACGCCGTATGACGACGTCCGGCCCATCTCTGGCGAGACGGAGGTAAGGGTGGGGTGACACCTCAATCGCGCCGTCCGGAGTTGCCGGGCAACGCCTGGCATTCTGGGAAGGCCACGCGAAACGCGATTGGCGGTATCAATCCTTACCACCACACCGATCATGACGAGCTCGGAAGCCCGTGTATAGCGACATGTCGCTATGTCGCCACCTATGGTCCACGTTCAGCACGATCGGCTGCGTGGATCGAGGCTGGACAGGCGCCGACAACCATATGCCTGGCCGGCCTGACAGCGCCGGGTCGGCGCTCGCGTTGGTGCAGTACCACGCGTGAGCCGGCGTGGGGTGTCACGATCACGCTACGCCACTTCGGACGCTCCATGCGCCGGCTCGCGGGGCTCACGGTCATGGTCTCAAGCACGGTGCGCAACACCGTCTTCATCTCCAGCAACGCCAGGTGCGAGCCCGGACAACGCCTGCGTCCTCCCCCCCACGGCAGATACGTGTAGGGGCTGGGTTGCCCCTCCAGAAACCGCTCCGGACGGAACTCGTCTGGCTCGGGATAGACATCAGGATTGTGATGTAGCAGGTAGATGCACCCGAGCAGGTGCGTCGGAGGATGATATGTCCACCCGCCGATCTCGATCGCCCGCTTGACTGCGCGCGGGATCGTGAACAGGAACACAGGCCGATGGCGCAAAACCTCCTGGATCGTCGCCGTCAGGTAAGCATCATCGTTGCCTTCGTCGATCTCCTCGATCAACCGTCGCTGTACCCGTGGGTGGTGTGCAAGTAGCTGAAAGGCCCACGCGAGCTGCGAGGCGGTCGTCTCATGCCCGGCGAGGATCAAGGACATGACGTTATCTCGCAGCTGCGTGCGGGTCATCAGTGTGCCGTCCTTATTGCGTGCCGCAAGTAGCACCGCGAGCGCGTCGCGGCCCGCTCGACCTAATTGCAAGCGCTCGTCGATCAAAGCGTGGATCAACGTATCTACTTCGGATCGGTTTCGCAAAAAGCGCGTCCAGGCAACCCATCCGGGACCTCGACGCAGAAGCGGTAGGGGCAGCACCACGCTTCCTGTTACTGTCAACATCGTGAGCACTCGATCCAGCAATAGTGAAAATCTAATCTCGGACTTATGCCCTCCTTCGGCAAATATCCTCCGGAGGATTACCTCCAATGTCAACGCACGTAGGCGCGGATGCAATGGCGTCGGTATATCTTGCGGCCACGATGCCGCGGCGCTTCGTACAGTATCGACCACCCGATCTACATCTCGCTGCACCGCGCGCTTTTGCAGGGCCGGAAGCACCGCTCTACGACCACGCAAATGCTCGTCTTCATCCAGAAGCATAAAAGAGCACCTGCCGACGATCGGCGCGATCGTCTGTCCCCCCTCCCCCGGGTGCAGGATCTCGGGTGGGGCGGTCATGAGGGCCCTTATATCATTCGGATCTGCAAAGAACACCATTGGGGGATGACCCATCGTGCGCAGAGTAAATCGGCTTCCACGACAACGACGGCAGCGCTCGTAGTAGGCAAGTGGCGATCGCCAAAATACAAAAGTCTGAACGGCCCGGGGTAAGCGTAGGTCAGATGGCAGATCAACATTTGTAGCGCGCGAAGCGATCTCTCGTATGCGTGTCGTACGCCAGAGATAGGCGGCCGGTAGCAACATCATTGCAAGCAGCCCGCTTGCCCTCACCAGTGAGCGGGTTTGAGTACGCAGCTTCAACGTGTTAGCGCTGTCCTTCGACAGATACATCGCGACCATACTGGCCGCGATAATTGCGTGGCGCCGGCCGTTGGGAAGATCTGCGGTTCGCGATATTGCCTGCCCAATAATCATCTTGAGTCGCTCTAGGGCAAGCGATTTGCTGGCGTAGTGAGAAATGTAACTGTGACTATCGCTCGCATGATCATCGTCCTGGTCGACGTAGCTATCGAGCATCGCGATAGCAAGCGAAATCCAGGGGAAGTAGGCTGAGTGGACTGCGATCATCTCGGCGGGTTCGCAGGAGGGCTCTGCCGCAAGGGCCAGCAGGGCGTATGGCACGAATGCGCTAGCGGCCGCCGTTAGCTCGAACCAGGCGAGACCGTGTGTGCTTGAAAATTCGCATTCAGCCCACCGTCGCAATGCCGCATCGCGCCTGGATGGATTCGGTTCATGATTCAGGCTCTGAATTGCACATCGCTCTACACCATCGATCATCAGCTCAGACACCTGCCAATAAGATGGCAGCTCGACACATAGACATCGGCAGGTCTCGACAAGTGCGAGCAGAAAGCCACCGTCGTCTTTCCAACGGTGATACCGGTAGTAGTCGGATATCGGCGCCTCGGGGTCGAGTGCCTCTACGAGCGCGCGATGCAGTTGACGTCCGTTTTCAGGACCACCGCACGCACCACGCTCGCTTGCGCTATCCAAAAAATCCCACATCACCTGGTAGGCGACCAGCAGTTTTAGCAAGCGCCCATCCCGGTGTTTGGGAAGAATTGAGAACAACGAAGCGCCCTCAGCGTTATCACGCTTGCGGACGATCGCGTCAAGCGCATCAGCCCGGATCGAAGCATCAGGAATGCTTATTGCTCGCGCACGCCAAGCCTGCAGCTCACGCGATGTCGCCCGTCGACTCCACAACAGTCCGCGGGCAATTGCGGCGATGAGCGTAATAATCTGTGCTGGAGATAGGGTCCAGATACCGTTAGCTCCAACGACACCAATATTTCCAGCCTAGAAGATCGACGCAGAGAACCCCGCGATATCCCTCTTGAGACTCAAGAGAAGCCTCGGGAAGCGACTGAGAAGCCCTGCTGTTTACGCCCGCGATCCTAGATCGGGATCATGGGTATGGAGCGACATCGGCAGCGCGATAGCCCGGTATTGCGATGCATGTTGCTGCGACGATCGTCATTAGTGCAAAGCTGCCGAAAGCAACCAAGAGATTCGCCGAAACGATTACCGGGAAACCCGTGACGGTCACGAGCGCATGGCTTAGCAGGAGCTGCCCGTAGACACCAAGACATGCTCCGATCAAGCAGCCCGCGCCGATCAGGAGTGCGCTCTCGCACACGAGTGCATGCCACAATGTCCGAGTGTCATAGCCCTGCACCTTCATGCGAGCGAACCGGCGCCGGCGTTGCCAGATCGCGGCTCCCATCACGGTCGCCGTGGCGAGCACCCCAGCCACTAGCACCAACAAGGCGATCTGCGTGAGACGCCCTAGCCCCTGGCGGCTTGCGGCCTGCTGAGCTCGTTCGCGTCGCGCCGCGGTTTCGACCGCGAGTCCTGAACGCGCTCCCAGGACGCCCCGAATCTCGTTGCGCACGACGGTGGGCGAGGCGTTAGGGGCGAGCGTCACGTTGAATGCGCTCGGATCACTGCTTTCCCACGCCCGCGCGTAATCTGCACTGTTGAGGATGATCGCACCTGGCGGCCATCCCAAGTTCGTCGTGAGTGCAGCGATGCGGAGTGTGGTCTGGCGAGGCGAGGGCAATATAAACGCTTGGCCGATGTGAAGATGATGCTCGGTAGCCAAGATCTTCGACATCACCGCCCAGCCACCGGCCCGAAGTCGTGCATTTGCCAACGCGGCATTACCGGCGACGAGTTGACTCGACGGTAGCGGCGATGGCGTTGTCGATGGTGGAGCGAGTACCCAGATGCGTCGATTGTCATATTCAAGAAAGCCAGCCCGGTATTCGCCGACGGTCTTGATACCAGCAAGCGCCCCAAAACTAGTTGCATGCAAACCGTTAAATGAGGTAGTGGACAGCAGATTCTGTTCTTCCTGCGGCACGATCCACAAATCGGTTATGCCGCTCACGCCATGAAATACTCGGTCGAGACCGTTTTGAAGATTGATGTGAGATCCCTCGATAGTGACGCTTGCAAACACAGCAACGGCCGCGGTGGCCGCGATCGCGATAGACCGGGTCCGCGTCTTCGGGGAGCGTAGTTCGATGACCGCGATCTCCGTGGCTCCGAGTCCAAAGCGCCGTTGTAGACGATCGGAGATAGTTACGATCAGGTCGAGCAGTAGTGGCAGTAGTAGCAGCAGCGCGACGATCAAGGACACAATGCCGAGGACCGCGGACTGTGGCGCGATCAAAAGGACCAGCGTCGTAGCTCCAAGGCAGGCACACCCACCCACGAGCATCCCCACTCTGGGTGCACCGAAGGAATAGCGTTTATGGGGAATATCGTCGCGTCTTGCGCGTATCCAGACGTCTCGCATCGGCGTCAATACCCCAACACATGCTGCCAACGTTCCGGCGCCGACCGCAATGAGAACGCTTTCCCAGGTGACAATACGCTGTGAGCCGATCGGAAAGGCAAACGACAAAAACCCCGGCGGCGAGTTGAAAACGACGATCGAAAGAAGATCGCCAAGCGCCAGCCCGACGAGCGCAGCGATCGCGGCGAGCACGAACGCGTCGAACAGGAGCGTCTTGACGGTTCCCCAGCGCGTTGCGCCGCCGCGCCTCAGTTCTCGGATCAGGTCCCGACGCAAATCGGTCGTAAGCAGCATCGCGCAATACGCGAACATGAACCCGACCAGCGCACAGATGGCCGCGAATGTCTTCGTTGACTGGTTGACGGGAGCGGCAGCCTGACTAAACAGCGTCGCCTCGTAATTCGCCGGCTTGACGTTAATGCGACCAGCGGCCAATTCGGTGAGCTCCGCGTGCACAACACGTTTGGCGCCAGGCCGTACTTGGACGAGAAGTCGCGTAATCCGACCTTGCATCCCGGTCAATTTTTGAGCGTAGGCCAGAGGCGCGAGCACGATCGGACTGTTCACAAGCGCCCCGACGCTGCGTTTTGTCAGTTCGGCGCCCAGTAGCGCGCGGACGGTCTTCGCGCCGACCTGCAGTCTCACAACATCCAGAGGCGCAGCGCCGAGCTTGTCCGCTATCGGCGAGGGCAGTGCCACCACGTGTTGATGGGTGAGTTGCGCCGAGGGAATATGTCGTAGCAGGCTCCCGGTGAGATGTACATCGCGTGGGTCGGTTGCGATCAGGTCGACCGACTGGCTACCCAGCGGGCCCGTCACGCTGGCCTGGCGCTCGAGCACCGGAACGGCGGCGCGCACTCCAGGCAAGTGCTGAACCTCGCCGAGCAGCGATTCACTGAAGCCCTGTGGACCGCGCGCCTTGAGTTGATACGTCGATTGCCCGACAACCCCGTTCGTCAGTTGAGACACAGAGGCATCGAGGCTCGTGCTCGCCACCTGCGAGGCGAACAGCAGTGCCACGCCCACGGCGATCCCGAGTACCGCAAACAACTCCTGAACGAGCACCACCCGAGCTTTCAGCCGCACCACATACAGGTGGGCGATATTCGACAACCGCATCGCTACCCGGCGGTCTCGGGCGTCCGGGCCGGTACGAACAGGTGGTCGGGCTCGTAGTCGCCCAGTTTCCCATCGCGCAACGCATATACCCTGTCGGCGAACGCCGTCGCCTGCGGATCGTGCGTGACGAGCAGTACAGCAGCATCCTGCTCGCGGCAGACCTCCACCAGCAGTTCGAGTATCTCGCGGCCGCGATGAGTGTCGAGGTTGCCCGTCGGCTCGTCGGCGAGCACGACCTTCGGACCCGTCGACAATGCCCGGGCAATCATCACCCGCTGGCGCTCGCCCATCGACAGTTGATCGGCGCGGTGGGCCAACCGATCGCCGAGACCAAGACGCACGAGCAGCGGCTCTATGCGATGCTCAGCGTCTCGCGTATGTTCAAGCAGCCACAGCTTCATCGCCGCGTTCTGCACGACGTTGCCGCCGGGCAGTAGATCCGAAGTCTGGTCCACAAACCCCAGTTCGCGTAGTCGGTAGTGCGAGCGTTCCGCGTCGGTTAGCCCCGCGAGATCGCGTCCCGCGACGAGCACCGCACCACCGTCGGGTTCGATCAGCGCCGCGATCAGCATCAACAGCGTCGTCTTGCCCGATCCGCTCGGTCCATACAGCGCCACGAGCTCTCCAGCCGCGACCGCCAGCGACACCCCGTCCACGGCTCGCACCGGCTCAGCGTCGCCCACGTGGTAGTGCTTGACGAGATCGCGCAGCTCGAGCATCAGGGTTTCCCTAAGAGGATGCGCGCCGCCGATGCTCGCCCGGGAACTCAAGGACATTTGTCCCAGCTGCCGGCACAACCGGGGTGACCAGCAGCTCGCCCCCGCCAAGCGACCCCACTCGGTCGGCATGCGGCGTCGGACTCGAGTCCCCCGCACAGACGAGCACCGCGATCTCCCGCTCAGCCGCGAGCGTGCCCAGCAGCTCGCCGATGTCAGCGTGCTCCTCAATTCCCAGCGTCGCCGCAAGGTCGTCCACCAGCAGCAGTTTCGGCTCGCGTGCGATTCCGTGTGCCAACGCGACCAGTGCGCGCTCTGAGTCGGCCAGATCGCTCCAGTGCTGGCGCGCGCATTCATCTGCTCCGACATGCGCGAGCGCACTCTTGGCTCGCGCATAAGCGCCGCGGCGACCGTACCGGTCCAGCAGCGGCAGAGCGACGCCAGTGAGCGCCGGGACGTCCAGGTGTGGCGCGACGCGCTCGACCAACCCGATCTCTGAGCTCAGCAGTCGCGAGCGTCGCCGGTCGGACAGTTGCCAGAGATCCTCCCCCGCGAACATCACACTGCCCCGGTCGGGGCGCTCCATTCCCGCCGCCACCCGCAGCAGCGACGTCTTTCCCTGCGAACGCCGCGCGAGCACCGTCACACATTCGCCCGCATGCAGATCGAGCGAAATGCCCGTCAGCACCCTCACGACGTGCCGTCGCCCGCGCGGGAAACTCAACGACACCTCCCGCAACGAGAGAACGGGACCCATCACCGCGCAGGCGCCCGTGACCGGCGCGGACCGGTCTTGGACTGGCGGCGCTCGTGCTCACGCTCGAGATACATGCGCACGTTCTGCAGCCACTTGATCCTGGCGTCCCACCATGTCGCTTCACCGGCTGAGACGATCAGCTGCATCGTCCGTTCCCAATCGCTCGCGTCGCTCGCCTGGCGTTCGGCCCGCATCTCCCGGTTGGCATCACCCAGTTGCAGCGTGCACGCCAGCTCGGCCTCGCGCACGATCTCGATCAGGCGCGGCAGCTCCGCCGACCCCCACAGCACGATTTTCGCGTGCAGCTCCTCCCGTACCGGCGGAGTCTGCGTCGAAGCGCGCAACCAGCGCTCGAAATGATCCACTCCCGATGGTGTGGTCTCGTAAACCGTTTTCTTGCGTCCATCCACGACGCGCAGTTCGGCCCGTCCCTCGACATTCGCCGGACGCACGAGTTTGCGCTCCAGCAGTCGTTCCACAGCCCTGGATGCCGCTCCACGGCTGAACTGGGCCGATCCGAGGCGTTCAGCGATGCGTTTGTCGAGGTGGTAGCAGGTGTCCGGCTGCTCGATCAAGAGACCGAGCACGATCTCGCCGGCTGACATCTCGGACTGTTGGACGGTGCTGGCCATGTCAACTAATCGTAATGCTTATGTGTGATTCTCGGAGAAGAACTATTTGGATCAATGGGGAGCCTCGTCGCGGCGGGCGTTTGCGTTTCCTAACCGCCTGGAAAATTGACGACGTTCGGATGCATTCGTGCCGGCGCCTGCGGACTGGAGGGTTCCAGCATCAGCGCACCGCCCGCAAGCGTCGCCACCCGATCAGACCACCTCGTCGCTCGCGCATCCCCCACGCCCACGAGCACGCCGAGGCCGCGCGCAGCCGCCAACGAGTGCAGCAGCATCGCGACGTCTTCGGTGTCTCCCAGACCGAGTGTCGCCGTGAGGTCGTCGACGAGCAGAACCCTCGGGTTGCGTGAAATCCCCTGAGCGATCGCCACGCGCGCCCGCTCGCCGTCACTGAGATCGCACCAGCGTCGCCGGGCGCACTCCTTCGCACCGACCTCCTCCAGCGCCTGTTCGGCCAACTCACGTGCCACGCGCCCGCGATGAGCGCCTGTCAGCGGGAGTGCGATGCCCTCTCCCACCGGTACGTCCACCTCCGGCGCCGCCGGCCGAACGAGCACGATCGGTGCGCCCGACGACCGCGCGCGGCGACGACGTCGCGCGCGGCGACCATGGGTGTCTTCTGCCGAGCGCCACATGTCCTCGCCGTCAAACGACACGCTGCCACGGCTCGGGCGCTCCATCCCTGCCGCGACCCGCAGCAGCGAAGTCTTGCCCTGAGCGCGCTGCGCTAGCACCGCCACGACTTCGCCCGGATGCACCTCCAGCGAGACGTCCACGAGCACCCGCACCACATGCCGGCGTCCGCGTGGATAGCTCAACCACACCCCACGCAACGACAACGACCCCTCCATCCACGAGACACTACCGAAGGGTTTGTCCGTGGGGAATCATTGTTTCTAGCCCCGAGAAGTACAGCCAGCGGCTCTGCTAGCATCGATAAAGGTTGTCAACCGGTTGGAGGTAGCTCCTCCTGCACCCGACCCGCTTCGGCGGGTCGAGTCGTTTCATGACCATGGATCTCTCCGAATATCAACGCCTCTCTCGCCGCACCGCCGAGTATCCGCGCGAGGCGTCATCGTGGCTGGCCTACCCCGCCCTCGGGCTCTCCGGCGAGGCCGGCGAGGTCGCCGAGCACGCCAAGAAGGCGATCCGCGACGACGGTGGCCAGGTCTCCGACGAGCGTCGCGCGGCGATGGCCAAGGAGCTCGGCGACGTGCTCTGGTATGTCGCCCAGCTCGCCAGCGAGCTGGATCTCGACCTCGACGAGATCGCCCAGACCAACCTCGACAAGCTGCTCTCACGCCAGCAGCGCGGAGTGCTCAGCGGTGACGGTGACGACCGTTAAAGACCTATCCCGAAAGGAGCCTGCGGGCCTTGCAGGGATAAGTCCTAGGAGGCTATCGCGAACTTCGCGAACCGCTCGGCGAAGCGTGCCGGCACCAGCGCTCGCACTCTGACCCCCTCCGGCGTGTCCTGGCGCGCGATCTCGCCCGCCACCTCATGCAGCTCCGCCAGACTGCCGCCGTTCGCGTAGGGCACCAGCAGCTCCACCGAGCGCAGCGTGTGTGCCAGCTCGCGCTCGATCCGCTCCCCCAGCTCCTGCAGGCCATAGCCCGTCTCACCGCTCACAAGCACCGCCTCGGGGTGATTCGTGCGCAGTTCCTCGCCTTCTTCCTCACTCAGTAGATCCACCTTATTCAACACCAACAACCGCGGGCTCTCCTCCGCCCCGATCTCCTGGAGTGTCTCCTCCACCGAGTGTCTCATCGCCTCCCGCTCCTGCACCGGTGCGCTCGCGTCGATCACGTGCGCGAGCAACTCCGCGCGCCTGGTCTCCTCCAGCGTCGCCCCAAAGGCGTCCACCAGCTGATGGGGCAGCTTGCGGATGAACCCCACCGTGTCGCTCAGCAGATACTTCCTGCCGCTCAACTTCAAGGTACGCACCGTCGGGTCCAGCGTGTTGAACAGCCTATCGCGCACGCTCACCTCCGCGCCCGTCAGTGTGTTCAGCAGCGTCGACTTGCCCGCGTTCGTATATCCCACCAGCGCCACCGTCGGCAGCGCCGCACGCTCTCGCTCGGCGCGCATCACCGCGCGCGTACCCTTAACGTGCTCCAGGCGCCGACGCAATGCCGATATCCGATCGCGCGCCAGCCGTCGGTCGGTCTCGATCTGACTCTCCCCCGGCCCCCTCGTGCCGATCCCGCCGCCGAGGCGCTCCAAGTGACTCCACAGCCCCCGCATCCTCGCCAGGTTGTACTCAAGCTGCGCCAACTCCACCTGTAGCTTGCCCTCCGCGCTAGCCGCGTGATCGGCGAAAATGTCCAAGATGATCGCCGTCCGGTCGATCACCGGCAGCCCCAGCGCCTCTTCCAGGTTGCGCTCCTGTCTTGGGCTCAGCTCGTCGTCGCAAGCGATCACATTCGCATCGCACACGTGCGCCTGCTCCTTCGCCTCCCGCACCTTCCCCGAGCCCAGATACGTGTTCGGGTGCGGTTCCTCCCGGCGCTGCACCAGCTCGCCCACGACCGCCACCCCCGCGGTGCGCAACAGCTCGCCCAACTCCTCCAGGTCCTCGCCTTCAGGCAGGGCGGCGATGCACAAGGCTCGCTGGCGTGCGCGCTGGGTCTGGGTTCGCGTCACAATAGGTGGTGGGTTGAGGGGGTCGGGCCGTGGATGGCAGACGCCGGACACGAGCGCAGGCGTGCTGGTTGTACGTCGAGCATCGTGGCTGGCGTATGACGCCGCGGAGCGGCGGCCTCAATCCCGGCAGATATTGGGGTGCGGACCCTGAGTTCCACTACCCATCAGTGTAGGTCGCCGAGGGGCGTGGTTCTCAATGCTCCCTCAACGCCTACCGCAATCGAAAGCGGCGCCGACAGCAACTCGATGCAAGGACCGACCTATGGCTTACCCACCATCCCTACCCTCCGAGCGCCCCCAGCCTGCTCACGGCCTCCACCAGTCTGTCATCCGGAGTCGTCAGCGAGATCCTGAACCAACCCTCCCCTGCCGGACCGTAGATCGCGCCCGGTGAGAGCACCACCGCGGCCTGCTCCAACACATGCTCGCAGTAGGCCTCAGAGCTCGCGAACCCCTCTGGTACCGGCGCCCACACATAGATCGTGCTGCGCGGCGGCTTCACATCCACGCCGATCCCCCTCAGCGCCTCGCACACCAGATCGCGGCGGCGCACATACAGCTCGCTCATCGCCGCCACCTCCGCGTCGGCGTCCGGCGAAAGCGCCGCCACCCCCGCCAGCTGCACAGCGTCGAACATGCCCGAGTCGATGTTCGTCTTCAACCGCCAGTACGTCTCGATCGCCTGCGCGTTTCCAACCACCGCCGCACAGCGCCAACCCGTCATGTTGTAGCCCTTCGACAGCGAGAAGACCTCGATCCCAACATCCTTCGCTCCGGGCGTCTGCAGGAACGACGGCGCGCGATAGGAGTCGTAGGAGATCTCCGAGTAGGACTGGTCGTGAACCACCAGGATCTCGTGCTCGCGCGCGAACTCCACCACCCGCTCGAAGAACCCCTCCGGCACGATCGCCCCCGTCGGGTTGTTCGGGTAGTTCAAGAACATCAGCTTCGCCCGCTGCGCGATCTCATCCTCGATCGCGCCGAGGTCCGGCACGAACCCCAGCTCCGGGCGCAGCGCCATCAACACCGGCTCCCCGCCCGCCAGCCACGGCCCGCCCGTATACACCGGGTATCCCGGGTCGGCCGCCAACGCGTAGTCGCCCGGGTCCAGGAACGCCAGGTTCAGGTTGAAGATCGCCTCCTTCGCTCCGAGCGCCGGCACGATCTCGCTCTCCGGGTCGAGCCTCACGTCAAAGCGCCGCTCATAGAAGTCCCCGACGGCGCCCCGGAACTCCTCACGACCGCGATTGCTCGGGTATTTATGCGTCCCCGGCTCGCTCACCGCCTCCTGCATCGCCTCCACGATCAGCGGCGCCGTCGGGCGGTCCGGGTCGCCGATCCCCAGGCTGATCACATCCACGCCCTCCTTGCGCTTCTGCGCGATCTTCGCCTCCAGTTGCGCAAACGCGTACGGCGGAATCCGATCAAGTCGCCTGCTCGCTCTCATATTTCTCCTTGGGTCTCGTGCAACTCCTCTATGTACTCCTCGCTCAACCGTCCCGCGAACACAGGCCTGGCCCAGCCAGTCAAGTGCACGTGCAGGTCCCCCCCCACTTCCACCTGCAGTTCGCCACCGTCCATCGCGACCGTCACCGCCCCGTCCGCACGTCTTTCACCACCCCGCAGTACATGAGCGACCGCCGCACCGATCGCGCCCGTTCCCGAGGAGAGCGTCTCTCCCACTCCGCGCTCGAAGATCTGGGCGAATATGCGCCCCGCGCCCGTATCTGAGTACCACGAGACATTCGTGCGGTTGGGGAAGTAGCGGTGATCGGCAATCTCCGGCCCGATCGCATTGAGGCGGAGCGCTCCAAACAGCTCGCGATCATCTACGTAGATCGCGCACTGCGGGTTGCCGATCGATACGTGCTGAAAGGACCAGGTGCGCCCACCGGCCTGCAGCTCACCAAGACCGTCCGCGGCGCCGCCGGGGTAATCCTTCGAGCTGGTGCTCGCGTAGCCCATGTCCACCCTGCAGGTCATCGGGTCCACGATCTGCGGACGGATCTCCCCCGCGTCCGTCGCGATCGAAAACTCGTCCCGATCGGTCCAGCCGCGGCGACGCAAATAGAGGATCGCCTGACGTGCCCCATTGCCCGACAACTCGGCCCGCGAGCCGTCGGGGTTGAAGATCTCCAGTCGCGCCACCAACCGCGGATCCTCGGACTTTGACAGCAACAGCACGCCGTCCCCAAACACGCCCGTATGAGGCGCGCACAGGCTCATGATGCGCAGCGGCGTCAGCTCGAACGGGAGCTCATCGCGCTCGATCACGATGTAGTCGTTGCCCAACGCCTGCCACTTCTCAAATCTCATCAGGCGCCGGAGTCTAGGATCTCGCGCGCCACCTCGTCCGGCTCACGCCCCGTCACGTCGATCACGCGCACCCCGCCCAGCTTGCGCATCCACGACAACTGGCGCTTGGCGTAGTTGCGCGTGCGCCGCTTCATCGCCTCCACGTCCCCCGCCAGCAGCTCCTCGAATCCCAGCGCCTTACGCGCCGTCTCCGACGCTCCGGCCGCATCGGCGCGCAGTACCTCCTCACGTGCGCCCGCCCCCAGCATCTCCTCCACACGATCCTCGATCCGCACATACAGCTCCGCCCGCTCCATCGTCAACCCGACCAGCGACGTCGGACGGCGCATCTCCTCGCTCCACAGCTGCGAGGGCTCCCGTTCGCCCGCCATCCCCCCCATGAGATCTGCCGTGCCTGCCGCCGCCGTCGTCGTCTCGCTCAGCTCCAGCGCGCGCATCACCCGCTGCCGGTCGTTCGGGTTCAGGCGTGCCGCGACCTCCGGCGCGCGCTGGGAGAGGATCGCGTGCAGCGCCGGCGCTCCCTCGCGCTCCAGGTGCACGCGCCAGCGCTCGCGTACCCCCTCCGCGGGCGGCGGGCGCAGATCGAGTTGCGTGAGCGCCGCCCGCAGATACAGCCCGGTACCGCCCACCACGATCGGGCGTCTGCCTGTGGCGATCAGACCATCGATCTCCGCATGCGCCAGCTTCGCATAGCGCCCGACACTGAACGCCTCCCGCAGAGGCAGGAACGACACCAGGCGATGCTCGAGCTCCGCCTGCTCGCTCGCGCTCGCGACACCCGTCAGCGTCTCGATTCCCTCATACACCTGCAGCGCATCCGCCGACACCGCCACCGGCTCCTCGCCCCCCGCACGCAACCGCCGCGCGAGCGCGAGCGCAAGTGCGGTCTTGCCCACACCGGTCGGACCGAACAGCGCGATGACCTCGCCGATCCTCCCGGTGGACGGTGATTGCGTTGGTTGCATCCTCCCAGTATCGCCACCGCACGTCGCATGCACCCCCCGCGATCTTGCCGTAGGCTCTGGCCGATGCAGATCTCCGGTTCCACGATCCTGCTCACCGGCGCCACCGGCGGTCTCGGGCAGGCGATCGCCCGCGCCCTGCACGCTCGCGGCGGCGAACTGATCCTCACCGGGCGGCGTACCGACGTGCTCGATCCACTCGCAGACGAGCTGAAGGGCTCACGCACGCTCGCGGTCGATCTCAGTCGTCCAGGTGAGATCGATCACCTCCTCGCCGAGGCCGGCGACATCGACATCCTCGTGGCCAACGCGGCGCTGCCCGCTGCCGGAACCCTCGACAGCTTCACGATGGACGAGATCGACCGCGCGCTGAACGTCAACCTGCGCGCGCCCATCGCCCTCGCGCACGCCCTCGTGCCGAAGATGACCGCCCGCGGGCGGGGTCATCTGCTGTTCATGTCCTCGCTCGCCGGCAAGTCCGCCACCCCCGGCACCGGCATCTACAACGCCACCAAGTTCGGCCTGCGCGGCTTCGCCTCCGCCCTGCGCGCCGATCTCCACGACAGCGGCGTTGGCGTCTCCGCCGTCTTCCCAGGCTTCATCCGCGACGCCGGCATGTTCGCCGAGGCCGAAGTCAAGCTCCCGGCCGGAGTCGGCACCTCCAGTCCTGAGGACGTCGCCCGCGCCGTTCTCAGCGCCATCGAGCGCAACCGTGCCGAGGTCGACGTCGCTCCGCTGACGATGCGCGCCGGCGCCACCTTCGCCGGGATCGCCCCCGAGCTGGCCTCGCGAGTAGCGCGGCGGTTGGGCTCGGAAGGCATCGCCAAAGATATGGAGCATGGCCAGCGCTCCAAGCGCTGAGGCGATCGCTGGGCGGCGCTGGCCGATCGGCGAGCGCATCTGATCGTCGATCGGTATGCGTCCTCAGTCGCTCGCGTACGTAGTACGCCACGCTCCCTGCGTCCTTCTCTTGCTTGCCCAGCGGTCGTCTCAGGGGGCGTAGTTTCTCCTACAGGCAGCGCTGAGACGGCCTTACAAACCTCCTACACACATCTGCGCCTGGCCTTACCCGCGCCTACGGGTCCGCTTAGCGCCCGGATGGACGATGGCTCGCACACAAGCAGTCCTCTCGTTTCCACCCACCAGGAGGTTTGACCGATGCACGTATCGAAACTACTCGGTGCCACGATGATCGCCGGCGCGCTCGCGACCGGGGGCGCGGCCGCCGGCATAGCCGGCGCCGCGGCCGCTCCCAGCGGAAGTACAGGCGCAACCGGTGCGACCGGTGCGACCGGCACCACGTCCACGCCGAGTACCACCACGCCAGCGGCGCCATCCCACCAAAGGCAGGGTCAGTCTGGCTCTCAATCCAAATCGGGCACGACCGGCAAACGTGATCCCTGCCCGAACATGGGCTCGCGTTCTGGGTCGGGCTCCGGTAGCACCGGCCCGTCCGGGGCGCCCAACGCGGGCGCCAGTGGTCCTCCGGGGCCTCCACCAAGCGCGACCTACCAGTAACAGCGCCAAAGCGGGCCTATCGGCGCGGGTGCGGGCGATTCCGCACCCGCGCCGGCCCATCGCTAAAAGCCCCCGTTCACGGGGTGTGTTCTTACCTGGTCAGCCGGCGACGCGGGCGAGCAATGACTCCTCGCCCGAGAGCGTCTGACTCGTCGCGGAATCGATGTGGACCTGGGTCAACTCACCCGCCTGCGCCAGTCCAGCGAAGTTGACGACCTTGTTGTGGCGAGTCCTGCCGCGCAGTCGCTCGGGATCGGTGCGTGAGGGGCCTTCGACGAGCACCTCCAGCGTGCGTCCCACGAACCTCTGTGCGCGCTCGTGCGCATTGCGCTTGACCGCCTCCACGAGCCTTCCCATTCGCTCCACCTTTACTGGGTGGGGCACGATTCCCTCCGTTATGCCACCGGCCACGGTGCCCCTGCGCGGGGAGAACACGAACGTGAACGCCCCGTCGTATCTCACTTTCTCTACGATCTCCAGCGTCTGCGCGAAGTCCTCCTCGGTCTCCCCCGGAAACCCGACGATGATGTCCGTGCTCAGCGCCGCATCGGGAACGTGCTCGCGAATCAGCGCGACCCGATCCAGGTAGCGCTCGCGGTCATACGTGCGCCGCATCGCCTTCAAGATCCGGCTGGAACCAGATTGCAGAGGTAGGTGGATGTGCTCGCAGACGCTCTCGAGCTCCGCATGGGCACGGACTACGTCCTCGCGCATGTCCTTCGGGTGCGGGCTCGTATAGCGAATCCGCTGGATCCCCTCGATCGCGTCGATCTCCCCAAGCAGCTGTGCGAACGTCGCACGCTCCGGTCTCAGGTCGCGTCCGTAGGAGTTCACATTCTGTCCCAGCAGTGTCACCTCGCGCACGCCCTCGCTTGCCATACTCCGCGCCTCGGCTACAAGCTCCTGCAGTGGTCGTGAGACCTCCCGCCCGCGCGTCGAGGGCACGATGCAGTACGAGCACGCGCAGTTACATCCCACGCTGATCTGTAGCCAGCCCTGGAACGCCCGCGCTCGGCGCGCCGGCAGATGGCCCGTGAACCCCTCAAACTCGAAGTACCCCTGCGCGCTCAGCGAGTCGCTGGTCAGGAACTCCGCGAGCTTATGCACCTGCCCCGGGCCGAACGCCACGTCCACGAACGGGAACCGCTCGAACACCTCCTCCTTCACCGACTGCGCCCAACACCCACCCACGCCCACCACGCGCTCCGGCTGTTCGCTCTTCAGGCGTTTAGCCTCGCCGAGATGCGCGATGAAGCGGCTGTCGGCCGTCTCGCGGATCGAACACGTGTTGAACAGGATCAGATCCGCCTCGCCCCGCTCCGGCGCCTCCCTGTAGCCCAGCGACTCGAGCATGCCCTTCATCCGCTCAGAGTCGTGCTCGTTCATCTGGCAGCCGAATGTCGTCAGGTGATAGCTCTTCATACCTGACACAGGGTAGCCGTGGGACAGCTAAATATGTCTACCTAGCGAGTCGTGGACCCAGCGGGGCGAACGATCGAAGGCCCGCCCGCCCGCGTGGCGTGCCTACCGTACGCGAGCCGGCACCGACGGCGCAGCCGTCGGTGAGGACAAAGCATCCGCGCCGCGTCCACGGCGGCGCTAGGCGGCGGCCACGGCAGGCTCCTCCACTACCGCCACGGGCGGGACGTCCTTGTCTCTGTCAATTGGGGTGACGTGCTCACGACCGATCCCCAGCGCAGCGTAGATCTTCTGCTCGATCTCCTTCGCCACCGCCGGGTTCTCGCGGAGATGGGCCTTTGCGTTGCCGCGACCTTGACCGAGGCGGTCGTTGCCGTAGGAGAAGAACGAGCCCGACTTGGTGACGATGTTGTGCTCCAGGCCGAGGTCGATCAGGCAGCCGGCAGTCGAGATGCCCTTGCCGTACTCGATGTCGAACTCCGCCTGGCGGAATGGGGCAGCGACCTTGTTCTTGACCACCTTCACGCGAACCCGGTTGCCGACGGCCTCCGTGCCATCCTTGAGCGTCTCGATGCGGCGGATATCCAGGCGCTGGGAGGCGTAGAACTTCAGCGCCCGTCCGCCCGGCTGCGTCTCCGGTGAGCCGAACATGACTCCGACCTTTTCGCGGATCTGGTTGGTCAGGATGCACAGCGTCTGCGTACGGTTGAGGTTACCCGCGAGCTTGCGCATCGCCTGCGACATCATCCGCGCCTGCGCACCGACGGTCTGGTCGCCCATCTGTCCCTCGAGCTCCACACGCGGCGTCAGCGCCGCGACCGAGTCGATCGCCACGACGTCGACCGCGCCCGAGCGCACGAGCATGTCGGCGATCTCCAACGCCTGCTCGCCGTAGTCCGGCTGGGAGACGAGCAGCTCGTCGATGTCGACGCCGATCACCTGCGCGTAGAGGGGGTCCATCGCGTGCTCGGCGTCGATGAACGCACACACGCCACCGAGCTTCTGCGCCTCGGCGAGCACGTGGTAGATCATCGTCGTCTTGCCCGAAGACTCCGGGCCGAACACCTCGACGATACGCCCGCGCGGGACGCCGCCGATGCCGAGCGCGAGATCGAGCGACAGCGCGCCCGTCGGGATCGCGTCACAGCGCACCTGCGCACCCTCGTCGCCCATGCGCATGACCGTGCCCTTGCCGAACTCGCGCTCGATCTGTGTGAGCGCGCCCTTCAGGGCTGCGTCGCGTGCCTTTGCGGCCTTCTCCTCTTCGTTCACAGGCATGGTCGGGCTCCTCCGGTCGAGATGGACTGGAGAAGCTACGGAACGCCTCGGACGGAACGTCTGTTCGCCTCTACCCGCCGGTCCGTTCGTCCATCTATCAGCACTTGTACTCGTGCTCGATGCGCGCTTGGACGATCGAATACTGCCATCCCAAATCTCCATTTCACAGCCCCGCCGCCTCTCTTCCCGCCTTTCAGTAGCCCTCCACGATGACCGGTCTGTCCTCCACCACATACCTCTCCGGTGCTCGCGCCCGACTCTGCGCGTCGGGCGCACTGGTGCTCGTGGCGATGACGTGCACGTTTGCCTTCTGCATCTCTTCCCAGGCCGGTGCGCACGGCGCGCAGACACATGGCTCTGGCACTCACACACATAGCGCCGCGACGCTCGCGCGCAAGGACTACGTTCACACCCACAGTGCCGGCGCTCAAGCACACAAGGCCGCCTGCTCAGCTGCACACGCCAAGCACGGTCCTCATGCCTGTGCACCCTCCAAATTTCACAAGCACAAGGCAAAAATCGAGGCCCATCACAAACACGCGAATGACAGTCGCCGCACCTCCGCCCAGGGCATAGTTCAGACACCCCCGGCTCTCGCACCCGGCGGATCTTCCGGAGCGACCTGCTCTGATGGCATCAACGCGACCCTCAACGAAGAAGGGACCTTCGCCTGCGCCAACGGCGCCGAACCGGGATGCCAAGAAGGCTTCGCCCCCGTCGTTGCAAGCGACGCCTCGACGCTCATCTGCGAACCCGAACCGGGTGAAGTCGGCGGCAACGAAGAAGGCTAAACGCCGGCGCGTGTTAGCCGATCGCGTTGTCACAGCGAGACTATGCCGGTAGGAGCGTGCGCTTTGCCAGCGCCTCATATGACGCCCCGGCAGGCGACAGCCACGAGCGATACAGGACGACCGACGCCGGCGTGAACGACAGGGCCGGCGTGGGTCGCAACACACGCTCCCGCGCCCGTCCACGGGGACCTTCTCGCATGCGGGCGAGCGTCACGTGTGCGCGAAATCGTCTGCGCTCCTCCGCGTAGCCACACGCCCGTGTGAGCGCCGGCACGAGCATCTCATGCAGCGCCTGTAGCCCCCCCTCGGCATCGTCGCGCACCTCGACGGCCAGGGCGCGCGGACGGCGCGGGGGCAGCCACACCGGTGCGCCGATCGTCAGCTCGCCCACTCCTCCAGCGCACTCCTCCAACGCCTCCTCGATCGCTGTGATCTCCTCAGCCGGCCGGTTGCCGAGAAAGCACAGCGTCAGATGCAGCAGCTCGGGGTCAAGCACACGCACCGGCGAGGTCTTGCCGCCGACTGTCCCCAGCTCCAGTACTGCGCTCCTTGCCCACGCGGCCAACTCCTCGCATACCTTCTCTGGCGGATCTATCGCCACGAACAGACGGGCACTCGGACCACTTGTCATCGACGTCAGCCGTCGCTCTCTCCCAGCAGCAGCCGCCTCAGCATGTGCAGCGCCACGGTCGTCGCGCGGTCTCTGATGTCCGCGCGCCCGCCCGGCAGATTCACCGAGCGTGTAATCGATGCATTATTAGGCCCCGCGACGCTCAGCCACACGAGTCCGACGGGCTTCTGCGCGGTCCCTCCACCGGGCCCCGCGACGCCGGTGACCCCCACGCTCACATCGACGTCCATCCGTGCACGCACGCCTTCAGCCAACGCCCTGGCGACCTGCTCGGACACCGCCCCGTGCTCCTCGATCAGTCGCGGATCGACTCCCGCGAGCGCCATCTTCGCGTCGTTCGCGTACACCACCACGCCTCCCTTCGCATACTCCGAGGCGCCCGCCGGTCCCGTCAGCCGCGATGTCAGCTCTCCTCCAGTACACGACTCGGCCACCGCGATCGTCCTCGGCGGACGGGATGGGCGGGACTCGTTACCCCGCAGCATCTTCGCCACCTGCACGTCCACCGTCTCGCCATCGGTCGAGAACAACGTATCTGCGTGCCGCTCGGACACGAGCCTCTCGAACTCCTCATACACGTTCACGGCATCCGGCTCATATCGCGTCACGACCTCGATCTCGCCGCGTTTCAGGCATGTCGTGACCTCGAGCTTCCCAAGCTTGATCCCTCGTCCTTCGGCCTGGCGCAGCGTCTCGGCGATCTCCGACTCGGGAATCCCGAACAAGCGCATCGTCCGCTGCTCGTATACCGTCGCGCCCGCAAGCGCCTCGCGCAGCACCTGCGTCTCGATCGCCGCGCTCCACATCGGCTGCAGCTCGCGCGGCGGTCCGGGCAGTACGACCACGGTCGGACCGCCTGTAGGCACGCTTGGTGAGACCACCAGGCCGGGGGCGGTTCCGACCGGCTCCAGTACCGTCGCGCCCTTTGGCACCATCGCCTGCTTGCGCGTGCCCATCCTGATCGCCTCCGGATCGATGTTCGGCCAGCGTCTCAGCAACGGTCGGACGATCATTTCGATGCGATCCGCCAGCGCCTCGTCCAACACCATTTCGCGGCCCTGAAACCGTCCCACCACCTCGGCCGTAAGATCGTCGGCGGTAGGCCCCAACCCGCCGCTCGTCAGTACCAGGTCGATCCCCTGATCGGCCATGAACTCAAGCGCCCGCTCCATGTCCTGCGGTCGATCGCCCACGATCGTCACGTACCCGAGGTCCACTCCGAGCTCGCGCAGCCTGTCCGCTAGCCACGGCCCGTTACGGTCGCGCACGCGGCCATCCAAGACCTCGGTGCCGGTAACGACGATGCCTGCACGAACGCTCATGTGCAAGTGGGCAGATGCCCTTGTGCGAGTGTCCTGCGACCGGACTTGGTGATTGCGTAACCGATCGCGCCGCTGCTCGCCGGTACCGCTCGCGGCGTACCATCGATCGTCAGTGCCACTGCGTTGTTGCCTAGCGTCAGTTCGAACCGCTTGGCGTGGAATGTGGGCGTTCGCGCGCCCGCTTCCAACGTCTTCCCGCTCACCAGCTTCTTGCCGGCTTCGCCGATCAGGCACACATACACCGTTCCCGTCGCGCGCAGCGACAGAGCAACCGTGGAAGCGGTGCCCGTCGAGGGTCCGGTTGCTCGGTGAGCACCACTCCTGTGCCCCGCCGCGTGCTTCGCGGTCGTATCCGCTCGCGTGCTCGTACTCGGAGTCGGTCCGCCCTTACCGCCGCCCGAGATGAGCCCAACGATCAACAGCACAATCACGACACCGACGATCCCAACGAGTGCCATATACCCACGCGACGGACCTGCCCCTGTGCTCGATCCGCGAGGAACGCGCACCTTCCGTGGACTCGAGACGATCGGCTCCGGCGGCTCGCTCGGGCGCTCGAAGTTCAGCCGGTATTCCTCCACCAGCGTCTTCCCGTCGAGCCCGAGCGCGGTCGCATAAGTGCGCAGGAAGCTCTTCACGAATGTCGGCCCCGGCAGCAGGTCCCACTCTTCGTTCTCCAGCGCCCGCAAGTACTTCGCCCGAATCTTCGTCTGCGCCTCAATCTCGGACACGTCGATCCGCTCGCGCATCCGCGCCTCGCGCAGCGTCTCGCCGATCTCGGGCATGTCTGGTCCTAGGCTAGTCGCTTGCGATTACGGTTGGCTCCCCAAGCGAGGCCAACACCCGTGGCAGGTCGGCCTCGCTGACGAGCACCTGACGGGGCTTTGACCCCTCGTATCCGGAAATCACACCGCGGCGCTCGAGCATGTCGATCAGCCTGCCGGCACGCGTATACCCCAACCGCAGCCGGCGCTGCAGCATCGACGTCGAAGCCGTCCCCATCTCCGCTACGAGCGTAATCGCATCCTTCAGCAGCGGGTCCTCGTCGGGATCGAACTCGTCCGAGCCGCCCTCGGGCTCTGCAGGCTCGACCTCCTGGAGCAACTCCTCGCGCAGCTCCGGCTCGCCCTGTTTGCGCCACAGCTCCGTCAGCTTCGCGATCTGCCCCTCATCGATATACGCGCCCTGGATGCGCTGCAGCCGCGAGCTGCCGACTGGGCTGAACAACATGTCACCCTGCCCCAGCAGCGACTCCGCGCCGTTCTGATCGAGGATCACACGCGAGTCGGTCTGGCTGGAGACCGCAAACGCGATTCGCGAAGGCACGTTCGCCTTGATCATCCCCGTGATCACGTCAACTCGCGGGCTCTGCGTCGCGAGTACGAGGTGGATACCGACCGCCCGCGCCTTCTGCGCGAGGCGGATGATCGAATCCTCCACGTCAGCGGGCGCGACCATCATCAGGTCCGCGAGCTCGTCGATCACACACAGGATGTACGGCAGCGGCGCTTCCTCGCGCTTGGCGCGCGCCTTGTTCAACTCGATCAGGCTGCGCGTACGCGCCAGCGACATAATCCCGTAGCGCTGCTCCATCTCTTTGACGAGGTTCTGTAGCGCGTTTGCCGCCATCCGCGGGCTCGTGATCACCGGTGTCAGTAGGTGTGGGATCGACTCGTAATGGTTGAGCTCTACCTGCTTGGGATCGACCAACACCAGGCGCACCTCGTGCGGGCTGGCGCGCAGCAGCACGCTTGAGAGCATCGCGTTAATCGCCCCCGACTTACCCGCGCCGGTCGTTCCCGCCACGAGCAGGTGCGGCATCTTCGCCAGGTCGGCACCGATCGCCTTGCCTGCCACATCCTTGCCCAACCACACGGTAAGCGGCGACCAGTCCTTCGGCGGCTGTTGATACACGTCTCCCAACCGCACGATCCGCCGGCGCGCGTTCGGTACCTCGACGCCAACCGCCTGCTTACCCGGGATCGGCGCGAGGATCCTGATGTCCGTCGCCGCCAGGGCGTACGCGAGATCGTCCTTCAGCTGGGCGACCTTCGCGACCTTCGTACCCGGCGCCAAGCGCAGCTCATAGCGTGTGATATGCGGTCCGGCGACCGTCCCGATCACCTTTGCCTCCACGCCAAAATGGCCGAGTGCCTCAACGAGGCTCGTAGCGGTGCGCTCCTGCCCGGCGGTATCCGGGCGTGACTGCTCGCTGGTGGAGCGCGTCAGCAGCCTGCCCGCGTCCGGCATCTCCCACACGAACTCCGGGTCTTCGGTCACGCTGTCGCGGTAGCGACCCTGCGGGGTCAACGAGTCCGGATCGGCGTCGGCGTGGGCGACCCCTGGAATCGCCTCCTCCTCGGAGTCCGCGTCACCTGCGCTCGCGAGATCCTCCCCGGCGCTCGTCGCACGGGCGGCGCTGATCTCCTGGCCCTCATCTCCCAGCACATCCTCGACATGGTTCTCGTCGATGCCCGCGCCGTCGCGCGAGGGGGCCTCGACATGCGTGGCTCGGATGATCAACTCCTCGGGGGCCGGCTCGGGAGGACTCATCTCCGACGGGCCATAGCCGGCGGCGGGAGGCATATGGTGCAAGCCCTCTCCTGCTCCACCCGTGACCCCGTCGCCGCCGGCTATAGCCCGTCGTGTGCGCATCCATGCCTGCAGTCGCTCGATTCCGATCTTCGTCGTATTCGTCGCCCACCCCGCAGCGGAGCGCAGCACGCCTGCAGGCGAGGCGCCCGTCAGCAATGTTACTCCGACAAACAGCAACACGGCGATCAGCAAGCTCACGCCCACGTCCTGCACGAGACGGTGCGTGACCTGGTAGAGCGCCTCGCCGACGACGCCGCCGTGTGCCTGCACGAACACGCTAGACCAGGAGGATTCGCCGGTGTTCGGGCTCGCGCTGGAGCTAACCCCAAGTGTTCCCGCAGCGAGCCCCATCGTCACCGCCGCCGCCAGACACGTCGCGCCCGTGCGCAGAGGTCGCATCTGCGGCCATGCCGGACGTGCCAGCAGCGCGCCGCCGCCCGCGACGAGCGCGATCGGCGCGAACACCTTGGCTTCGCCCACACACCAACCGAGCCCTTCAGCGAACCCCTGTCCCACACGCCCGCCATTCCAGCCGCCATACAGTACGAAGCCCATGAACACACCAACGGCGATCGTCGCGAACCCGAGCATGTCGATCTGGCGCTGGTCGAGCTCGGCCAGCGGTGCCGGCCACAGTCCCACGAGCGCGTCGCGCGGGGCGAACCCGGTGGAACCTCTCGCTCTCGCGCGGCGGCGCGCATGCGTACGCGCACGAGTGGATTTTTTTGCAGTCGTCCTGGGTGCCGTTGTCGAGCGACGTTTTCTGGTCGTACTCATCCCGCGCAACTTCGACGCGAATGCTCACGGTCCTCTACCGGCCGAGCTGCGCGCAGCGGATCGCCTCTCTTCGATGTGCGTATCGCAGTCCCATACACCACTCGCCGCCCACGAACCCTTACCATCGCTTTAGCGCATCCCGCTAGATAAAGAACCCTGCTCATGAACGACTTTGCCCGTGCCCCCAGAGTGTTGGTCGTCGAGGACGATGAGGACATCGCCCAGGCTCTGCAGCGCTCGCTGCGGATGGAGGGCTATGAGGTACGCGCCGCGCCCGACGGGCCGGCCGCACTGGAGCACGGGCGCGCATTCGCACCCGACCTTGTGATCCTCGACCTCGGCCTGCCCGGCCTCGACGGCCTGGAGGTCGCCCGCAGTCTGCGCGCAGAGGATGATGTGCCGATCCTGATCCTCACGGCCCGCGACGCGCTCGAGTCGCGCGTGGAGGGACTCGACTCAGGCGCCGATGACTATCTCGTCAAGCCGTTCGAGCGTCAGGAGTTGCTCGCGCGTATGCGCGCGTTGCTGCGCCGTCGCCCGCCGCGTGGCTCAGCGCCACTGCGCGTATCGGATCTGTCATTGAACGCCGACACTCACGAAGTGATCCGCAATGAGCGCTCGATCGACCTGACCCAGCGCGAGTTCGAGTTGCTCGAGTACCTGATGCGCAACGAGCGCATCGTCATCTCCCGGCAGCGTCTACTCGACGAGGTATGGGGGTATGACCCGTTCTCCACGACGAACACGATCGAGGTATTCGTCTCGAACCTCCGCCGCAAGCTTGAGGCCGAGGGGGAGCCCCGCCTGCTGCACACCATCCGGGGAGCCGGCTACGTCCTCCGAGCCTGAGCATCTCCTGACACGGCGCTGGATCGCCACGTGCCGCCTCGGACGTACTACCGGTACGCCCTTCGTCGTCCCGCGTCGCCCGGCTTGGTCATGAGACGCTCAGGAATCGCCTCTTTCTTCACTCGTCTGACGGCGGCCTTCGATCGTCTGCCGATCCGCACACGCCTGGCCGGCGTGTCCGCACTGTTGACGTTCACGATCCTGTGTGCGTTTGCCGTCGCGATCGGCTCGCTCACGGTCAGACGCATTCGCTCGGACTTCAACCGCGAGGTCGAAACGACCGCTCAGCAGCTCCCCAAGCAGTTGAGCATCAGGGTCAACCCCTCGACATACAAGATCGAATCGATCGTACCGCCGCTCGAGGATCTCGTAACCCCGCCACACAGCGCCGTCATTCGCGTGCTCACCCTCGGTGGGGTAACTGTCGAAAAGGCGCCCTCGAGCGCCCCGAACCTCGGCGCCCCATCCGACGATCCGCATACCGTCGCTGGCTACCGCGTCGTCAGCCTGCCCGCGACGATCGGCATCGCCGGCAGCGGCGAGCCGATCGGCCGGGTGGTCATCCAGTACGGGCGCTCGGTCGCCGACACCAACGCGACGATCGCCCGCGTCGAGCTGTTCCTGCTGCTCGGAGTGTTCGCCGGCGCCGCGTTCGCACTGCTCGCGGGGGTTGCGATCGCCCGCCGCGCGATGGCGCCGATCGCCGAGCTCACCGCTACCGCGGAGGAGATCGCTCGCACCCGCGACCCTTCCCGCACCGTCCCTGAGCCGCAGGCCGACGACGAGGTTGGAGAGCTGGCGCGCACGCTCGAGGGCATGCTCCGTGAGCTGGATGCCGCGCGCGCAGAGACCGAGGCGATGCTCGCCCGCCAGCGCCGCTTCGTCGCCGACGCCTCACACGAGCTGCGCACGCCGCTGACGAGCGTGCTCGCCAACCTCGAGCTGCTGGCGGAATCGCTGCACGGCGACGAGGGCGACGCCGCCCGCTCCGCGCTGCGCTCCTCCCAGCGGATGCGCCGCCTGGTGGCCGATCTGCTGCTGCTCGCGCGCACCGACGTCGGCCGGGTCGTCCCCCACGAGCCGTGCGACCTCGCCCAGATCGTCGTCGAGGCCGCCGGCGAGCTGGGTCCAGTCAGCGACACGCACGACATCGAACTGGATGTCCACTCCGCGCCCGTGGAGGGCTCACGTGACGAGCTGCACCGTCTGACGATCAACCTGATCGAGAACGCACTGCGTCACACTCCGCCCGAGAGCGAGATTCGTGTCAGCACACGCTTGGCGAACGGTCAGGCTGAGCTGATCGTCGAGGACGACGGTCCGGGCGTGCCCGCAGAGCTCGTCCCGACGCTGTTCGAACGCTTCGTCCGCGGCGCCGGAGACCGCGGCGGCTCGTTCGGTCTTGGGCTGGCCATAGTCCGAGCCGTGGCCGAATCTCACGGTGGCTCGGTAAGGCTAGAGGCCCACGACCCACATGGCGCGCGCTTCGTCGTCGATCTGCCGGCGGTCGCCGACGGCGGCGAGAATGGCGATGTTGCGAGAGGAGCTAGACCTCAACCACCACGGGCAGAACCATCGGCCGCCGCTTGAGCCTGTCGTAGACGAGCTTCGCCAGGTCGTCGTGCAGGACCTGCTGGAGCAGGTCGACCTCACGGATTTCCTCTCCTGCGGCTCGCTTGAGCGAACTTGCGACGGTCGCGCGGATCTCCCCTACGAGCTCGTCGGCCTGATCCATGAATGGGACGCCGCGGAAGATCACCTCGGGGTCGGCCACCGACTGCCCGTCCTGCTCGGCGATCGTCGCCACGACGATGAAGATTCCGTCCGCGGAAAGCATCCGCCGGTCGCGCAGGGCGACATCGGCCATGTCCCCGATCTCGACGCCGTCGACGAACACCATCCCCGCTTGCTCACGCGAGCCAAAGCGCGCGCCGCGCGCGTCAATATCCAGGGGTAGCCCGTTGTCGCCTTGGAAGATGTCCTCGGTGGGCACGCCGACGGCCTCCGCGAGCTGGGAGTGCAGACGCAGGCGCTTGAAGTCGCCGTGGAACGGCATCACATAGCGCGGGCGGACGAGGTTGAGCATCAGCTTGACCTCCTCGGCATAGCCGTGCCCGGAGGCGTGCACGGGGGCGTCCTGAGGAGTCACGACGTCACAACCGATGTGGTAAAGCCGGTCGATCGTCTCATTGACCGCGCGCTCGTTACCTGGGACGGGGGTGGCGGAGAAGACGACCGTGTCCCCGCCGCGCAGCTGCACCTGCGGATGGTCACGGTAGGCCATCCGTCGCAGCGCGCTCAACGGCTCGCCCTGCGAGCCGGTCGAGATGATCACCACGCGCTCATCGGGGAAGTCTTCGATCTCGCGCGGGCCCACAAGCATCCCGTCGGGTACCTCGATGTGACCCAGACGGCGGCCGATAGTGACGTTCTTGCGCATCGAGCGCCCGACCAGCGCGACCTTACGATCCAACGCTGCCGCGGCGTCGACGACCTGCTGCACGCGGTGGATGTTCGACGCGAAGCTCGTGACGACGATCCGACCCTCACAGCGCGCGAAGGCCTCCTCCAAGTGAGGTCCTACACCCGACTCCGAGGGAGAGAACCCCGGACGGTCCACGTTCGTCGAGTCCCCGCACAGCAACAGCACTCCTTCGCGCCCGAGCTCCGCCAGGCGCGAGACGTCCGCCGGCGGGCCGTCCACGGGCGTCTGGTCGAACTTGTAGTCGCCGGTGATCAGCACCGTGCCAAGCTCTGTGCCCAGCGCCACAGCGGAGGAGTCTGGAATCGAGTGGGTCATGTGGATCAGCTCCAGCTCGAACGGCCCCAGCTCCAACGATTCGCCCGGAGCGACATCGTGCAGCTCGATGTCCTTCAGCTTGTGCTCCTCGAGCTTCGAGCGCGCCATCGCCAACGTCAGCGGTCCCCCGTACACGGGCGGAGTCGCGCCGTGGGTGCCCAGCTCGCGCAGCACCCAGGGCAGCGCGCCGAGATGGTCCTCGTGCCCGTGCGTGACGACGATCGCCTCAATGTCCCGCGCGCGTTCGCGCAGATAGGAGAAGTCCGGCAGCACGAGGTCGATCCCGACCATCTCCGGCGTCGGAAAGCGCAGGCCGACGTCGACCACGACGATGCGGTCGTCGTGCTCGACGACCGTCATGTTCTTGCCGATCTCCCCCAGGCCTCCGAGGGGCAGGACGCGCAGCGTCTGACTCACGCGGGCGCTCGGGTGGGCGGGGTCGATACAAGGCCGTGGCGGGTGAGCATCGCGCGCACCGCGGCGGTCTCCTCCTCGGTCGCGTCCACGATCGGCAGGCGCGTGGTGCCGGCGTTCAGACCGAGCAGGTTCAGCGCGGCCTTCGTGCACGTCGGCGATGCCGTCATGAACAGCGTCTCGTACACGTCGCGCAGCGACGCGTCGATCTCGGCACGGCGAGCGGGCTCGTCGACCATGCGCCGCATCTGCGGGCCGACGATATGGCTGGCGACCGAGATGCCCCCGGCGCCGCCGATGTCGAGCGTGCGCGCGAAGGTGACATCGTCGCCGGTGTAGAGGGTGAGGCCGTCGATCGGTTGCAGCTCGGCGGGGTTGGACTGCTTTACGCCGTCGATATGCTCGATCTGCGCGAGCTCGGCAAGCAGGTCGGGCGGGATGTTCGTTCCCGTTCTGGACGGGATGTTGTAGAGCAGGATCGGCCTGTCCGTGGCCTTTGCGATCGCTTCGTAGTGGCGCTTGAGCCCCAGCGGGCTGGGCCGGACGTAGTAGGGGGTCACGCTCAGCTGCGCGTCCGCCCCAAGCTCGGAGGCGCGTTCGGTGAGGAAGACCGCGTGGCGCGTGTCGTTCGTGCCGGTGCCCGCGACGATCGTCGTCCCGGGCGGACGCTCGCGCACGGCGAGCTCGATCAGACCGAGATGCTCCTCGTCGGTCATCGTGGAGGCCTCGCCGGTCGTGCCGGCGACGACGAACCCGTCCGAGCCGTTCTCGGCGAGGTGGGCCATCAGTGCGACGAATGCCTCCTCGTTCACACGCCCGTCGGCGTCGAACGGCGTAATGATCGCCGTCAGGATGGCGCCAAGGTTCAGGTCGGGCATGGCGAGCAGTATCTCACGAAGAGCGCAAAGTCTCGGGCTGTCGGGGGGTCGAGACCGGGCGAGACGGCGAGTCGGAGGCACAGTGTCCGCGGTCGATCGCGTGCGCCAAAGGCAGCGCTCGCAAAAGCGGACTCATCCCCGCTGAGTGGCTGGCGCGTCAACCCCAGAGGACGCAACCGCGCCAAGTTTGTGCCGGAATGCCCCGTGAATCCAGGGGTTGCGCTCTGCGGTCGAGAGTTTCATCCCAAGCGCGACCTAGCGTGCCGGGCGATGACCTCGATAGGCGCCATCCGCATCCTCTGCGAGACCAACCCTTCGTTCGGGACGACCGTCGTCAACGGCCTGCTCGCGTGGATCGCTGTCCTGGGTGGTCTCACGGTCTTCTGCTCCGGCCTGCCGGCTGCGGTCGCTGTCTTCATCCCGAGCAGGCCCGACTCCCTGGAGCGGCGTATCAATCGCTGGCAGGGATACGGCTTCATCGCCGGTGCGCTCCTCGGTGCCTTGATGTTCTTTGTCTTCATTGCTAGAGTCGCCTCATGACCGGCTTCGACATCTTCGACCGCTATGACTTCGTCATGTTTCTGGTGATCGGTTTGATCGGGGTGGGCGCTCTGATCCTGGGCGCACCGCTGTGGGTGCTGATACCCATCTACGCTGGCGGCTGCATAATCGGGTCCATACGTCACTTTGACGAACTCATGTACGGCGAATCACGGAAAGTGATGCCAGAAGCGCCTGGCCCGCACGCTCCCGATACGCCGACGGGTGCGGTGAGCGGCTTGGGCCGCAATCGATGAAAGAACCGGCTATGGCTCACCCATAAAAGCCCGCAACGGCTTTCAGAACAGCAGGTTCTCCAGCCCCACGACCGGTGATTCCGGCAGGTCGCCCACGCGGCGCACCGCCAGCAGCACGCCCGGCATGAAGGACTCGCGACCGGTCGTGTCGTGGCGGATCGAGAGCGTCTGACCGATATCGCCGAGGATCACCTCCTGGTGGGCTATCAGCCCGGGCAGGCGCACCGAGTGGATCGGGGGCGCGGGCTCGCCGCTGGCCTGCGCCATCAGCTGCGCCGTGAGCTTGGCCGTCCCGCTGGGCGCGTCGAGCTTCTGATCGTGGTGCAGCTCGACGATCTCCGCACGGGCCATGTGTCCGGCGGCCTCTGCCGCGAAGCGCATCATCAGCACCGCGCCGATCGCGAAGTTCGGGGCGAACAGCACGTTCGCCTTTGGCAGGCCATCCGGCGTGCGGGCGCTCCTCAGCGGCTCAATGTCGAACCCCGTGGTGCCGACCACCACATGAACGCCCGATCGCACGCACTCCAACGCGTTCTCGAGGGCCGTATCCGGCCGGGTGAAGTCGACCACGACCTCCGCGTCGCCCAGCACGTCCCTCAGCGCGACGTTCAGCAACGGGTCCGCGCGACCCACGAGCTCCATGTCCGGCGCGCCCTCCACCGCGGCGCAAACCGTCGCGCCCATCCTTCCCGCCGCGCCCGCGACCGCGACTCGGATCATCAGGCTGCCACCTTCTCCAGCGGCGCGAGCGCTTGCAGGAACGCGTCCTCCTCCGCGCCCACCCCCGCGGCCGACAAGGTCTCCGGCGCGAACAACTCTCGCGTCAGCTCGCGCAGGTCATCGACCGTGACCGCGTCGATCCGATCGACGATCTCATCCACCGAGTAGATCGGCACCTCGCCGAGCAGAGCCGATCCCAGCCGGTTCATGCGCGCCGCCGTCGACTCCAGCGACAGCGCGACGCGGCCCTTCAGATTCTCGCGCGAGCGATCCAGCTCCTGCGGGCTCGCCGGGTCCTCGATGACGCGCTCGAGCTCTGAGGCGATCGTCGCGAGCGCCTCCTGCAGGTTGTCAGGGCGTGTGCCCACATACAGTCCGATCTCACCCGTGTCCGCGTACTGGCTGGAGAAGCTGAACACCGAGTAGGCCAATCCCCGGCGCTCGCGCACCTCCTGGAAAAGCCGCGAGGATGACGTTCCCCCGAGGACCCCTTCGAGCACCCGCAGCGCGAAGCGCCGCTCGTCGTGGCGCGATATTCCTCGGCCGCCGAGACACACGTGGTACTGCTCGGTGTCCTTGCGCAGGAACCTCACCCTGCGTTCGAACTCCGGCTCCGCCAAGGATGCCTGCGCAGGCGGGGTCACGTTCGCCCGTGCATCTGTGCCGGTCCTCGGACTCCCCGGACCGGCCGCGCGGGCGAGCTCCACGAGCGTGTCGTGGTCGAGCGATCCCGCCGCCGCGATCACGATCCGCAGCGGCGCATAGCGCTCGTCGTGGAAGGCGCGCAGCTGCTCGTCGGTAACGCCCCTCACGACCGCCGCCGTGCCGATCACCGCGCGCCCCAACGGGTGCGCTCCGAACACGGCCTCGCCGAGCACGTCGAACACCCGATCCTGCGGGTCGTCCTCGTACATCGCGATCTCCTCCAGCACCACCTCGCGCTCTGCCTCCAGCGATTCGAACTTCGGCCGCCACACCATCTCGGCGGCGACGTCGAACGCGCGCTCCAGGTGTCGGTCCATCACGCGCGTGTATAGCGAGGTGCTTTCGCGGTCGGTCCCGGCGTTGATCTCCGCGCCCATCGCATCGAAGAGCTCGTCGATCTCGTGCGAGCGATAGCGCTCGGTGCCGCGAAACAGCATGTGCTCCAACAGGTGACTCATCCCCGCCTGCCCGTCGGACTCCATCGCCGAGCCCGTCCCGATCCAGAACCCAAGCGCCACCGAGCGCACGTTCTCGATGCGCTCGGTGATCACCCGCACGCCGTTCTCCAGCGTGGTTGTGCGGTGCTCGCTCATCTCATGCCGGGAGCCGCCCGTGGCCGCACCGGTGCCGGCGCGGCCACCGGGGGCGCTAACGATCGCGCCCGGACCCGTGCCGGGGACGACC
>JBAUXH010000147.1:0-2859 GCA_049584155.1 Solirubrobacteraceae bacterium | reverse complement strand
GTTCAGCCCCGAGCACGGGTCGCGGCTGTCCGTGCGCGGCAATCCGGCGGCACGCGATCTGTTCAGGCACGCGTTCGCGGATGTCCCCGGCAATGCGGCTCTGGCCCGCTCATGGGCGAAGTGCGCGCGCGCCTGGCCGACCGGTGCGCGTGAGGAGCTGCTGGAGCTGTATCCGCGTCTGCACATGCCGGTGTTGCTGCTGTGGGCCGACCAGGATCGGCTGCACCCAGTCGCCACGGCCGAGGCGGCGCTAGGACTGCTGCCTGATGGACAACTGCGTGTGCTGCCCAGCACTGGCTTTCTGATGGCCTACGACGACCCGGTCGGCCTCGCACGCGAGCTCCTCGCCTTCTGCGGATAGGGTTCCTGCTCGACCCAAAGGAGATCCACATGCCGGACAAGCAGCTCTGGGGCGGGGAGACCGCCAAGGCCGTAGAGAACTTCCCGATCTCGGGCGAGACCGTGCCGCTGGCAGTCGTGCACTGGCTGGCCCGCCTGAAGGGAGCCGCCGCCGCCGTCAACGGCGAGCTGGGGCTGCTCTCGAAAAAGAGCGCCAAACAGATCGAGAAAGCCGCCGCTGAGATCGCCGCCGGCAAGCACGACGCACAATTCCCGATAGATGTCTTCCAGACCGGCTCGGGAACGTCGACGAATATGAACGCCAACGAGGTCATCGCGAAGCTCGCCGGCGAGGGCACGCACGCCAACGACCACGTCAACATGGGTCAGTCCTCCAACGACGTGTTTCCCTCGGCCGTGCACCTCGCCGCGCTGGATGTCGCCCAGAACGAGCTGCTGCCCGCGCTCAAGCAACTTGAACGCTCCTTCGCGCGCAAGGCGAAAAGCTTCCAGAACGTCGTCAAGTCCGGGCGCACGCACCTGATGGATGCCGTGCCCGTCACGCTCGGCCAGGAGTTCGCCGGCTACGCCGCGCAGATCGCGCTCGCCCAGGAGCGCGTACAGTCCGCGCTCGTGCATGTCGGGCAGATCCCGCTCGGCGGCACCGCCACGGGTACCGGGCTGAACACGCACGCAAAGTTCGCCGAGAGGGTGCGCGCGCGCCTGAAGAAGGCATCGGGGTTGAAACAGATCGCCGCGCCGCTGGACCCCTTCGAGGCACAGGCCAACCGTGACGCGCTGGTAGAGCTATCGGGAGCGCTGAAGGTGATCGCCGTATCGCTGAGCAAGATCGCCGGCGACCTCGCGCTGATGGGCTCCGGCCCACGCGCCGGCATCGGCGAGATCTTCCTACCCGAGCTGCAGAAGGGCTCCTCGATCATGCCCGGCAAGGTCAACCCGGTGATCCCCGAGGTCGTGCTGCAGGTCTCCGCGCAGGTGATCGGCAACGACACCGCGATCACCGTCGGCGGCCTGCAGGGCCAGTTCGAGCTCAACGTGCGCATCCCGCTGATCGCGCGCAACCTGCTGCAGTCGCTCACGCTGCTGTCCGCCACTGCGCGGGTGTTCGCCGAGAAGTGCGTCGACGGGATCAAGGTCAACAAGCCCGGCACCGACGCCTCTGCCGGCGCCACGCTCGCCGTCGCCACCGCGCTCAACGGCGCGATCGGCTACGACAAGGCCACCCAGATCGTCCAGAAGGCGACCGCCTCAGGGCGCCCCCTGCGCGAGATCGCGCTCGAGGAGGGCATCGACGCCAAGCTGTACGACGAAACGATCGACCTGCGCCGGATCGCGCGCGGGAACCAGGTCTAGCCGAGGATCGCAGCGGGGGTTTGGGGCGAGAAGGTGGGACGCATCTTGGGAAGTACGGGTGCAGGCGCCGTGAGTACATGGGCAGGGACACGTGTGCTCTTCACCGGAGCGCAGGGCTTCATCGGCTCGTGGGTGGCAGAGCGCCTGCTGGACGAGGGCGCGGAGGTGTTCGTCCTCGACCGCCCTCCGGCCGATCCCTCGCGCTTTGTGCTGCGCGGGCTGCACGAGCGCTGCACGGCGGTGGCGGCCGATCTGCTTGATCCGGCCTCGCTGCGCACCGCGATCGAGGATCACGGTGTCCAAGCGGTCTTCCACCTCGCGGCGACGGCGATCGTGAGCTCGGCGGCGACCTCGCCCCTGAGCACGTATGAGGTCAACGTCCGCGGCACCTGGAACCTGCTCGAGGCCTGTCGTGTCGTGAACGAGCCGCCCTCAAGGGTCGTGGTTGCCTCCACCGACAAGGCCTACGGAATCCACGAGGATCTGCCCTACCGTGAGGATCACGCGTTGCAGCCGCACTATCCCTACGACGCGTCGAAGGCATGCGCCGACATCATCGCCCGCTCCTATTCGCACACGTTCGGCCTGCCGGTCGCCGTCACGCGGTTTGGCAACGTGTTCGGTGGCGGTGACTTTAACTTCTCCCGCCTGATTCCAGGGACGATCGAGGCGCTGTTGGCGGGTGAACGGCCGGCGATCCGCTCGAACGGGCTGATGGAGCGCGATTTCCTGTATGCCGAGGATGCAGTGACGGCCTATCTGGCAGTGGCGGGATCGCTCGATCGTCCCGAGCTGCGCGGCCGTGCCTGGAACGCGAGCATCGGGCGCCCAGTGAGCGTGCTGGAGGTCGTTACGCGGCTCGTCGAGATCTCCGGCCTGGGACTCGCGCCGGAAGTTCGCGGGCGCGGGACTCCGCACGGCGAGCTCGAGCGCCAGTGGCTGGACTGCAGCGCGATCGCAGCCGATCTCGGCTGGACGCCCGAGTGGGACCTGCAGCGAGGACTGCAGGCGACGTTCGCGTGGTACGCCTCAGAGCCGTCGCGGATGTCTCCGCGGCTCGCCACGCGCGGCGGCTGAGCCCTCGCCACACATCCGCGCGCATGCCCGCGAGGCGTCAGCCCACGGCGAGCTGCTCGGAGTCCCGCC